>CAKZMA010000184.1 GCA_937127375.1 uncultured Coleofasciculus sp.
CTTTGCATCTTGCTCGCTACTAATACCCAATTTAAATGCATGACAGCTTAAGGCTGGCTTTATAACCTTTAATCATCCTTAAACCCTTTATTGGTCAGGGTTTCCCGTTTTCACGGAGCCAGTCCTATGGAATGGAAAACCCCTTCCCTGTCTAGGTTTCAAGTCATTTTTGCCGCAGTTTTTGTCTCAGCCCTCTTAACCTCAGCTTTATTGCCAAGGGGGGTTTTTTAAAGATTGTGTGAAGCTCAAGTCCCTATTCATAAAGTTTTGATGAAGATTGAGGGATAGCTGAGTCTTCAATTTTTTATGGTGGTAGTATAAAGCAAAGGTAAAGTAAATACTCGTATCCACTTAATCAAAAGGATAATTATGGCTCACAAGTTAAAGTTTGCGATCGCGATGGCTGGTGCTGTAGTTGGTTTGACTGCACTCCACGCCAACCCAGCTCAGGCGGCTGTGATGAAAACCATCGACTTTGAAGAATTCGAGCATGGCGATGTTGTCACTGGGGTGATGACTGAGCACGCTACTCTTGGCGTGTTTAGTCAGGGGAACGTCAACCAAAATTTCCCGAATGCCGGGGAACCTCGTGACTTGATGATCTTCGACACAGACTGCGGTCCAGGAGTCGATTGCTCAGCTGATTCGGATTTGGACTTTGGCAATCAGTTTGGCAAGGCTCTGATCATTAGTTTTGATAACAATTCAGATACACCCAACGATTCCCAGGTTGGTGGCGTAATCACTTTCGATTTTAATATGCCTGTTATCTTTAAGGGCTTTAATCTCTTGGATGATGAAGAAGAGTTTACGAAGGTGTCTTTATTTAACGGAGCGAACTTAGTCCAAGAGATTGATGGTATTGTCGGTCCTGGAGACAACCAGGCAATCTTTGTTGATGGTTTCACTACCGCCCAAGTCACCCGTGTTGAAATTGACCTACCTGGCAGTGGTGCAATTGATAATATTACCTATAATAAGGTTCCCGAACCCCTGACCATCCTGGGTTCAACGATGGCGCTAGGATTTGGTGCCCTGTTTAAGAAGCAACAATCCAAACAACAAAAGAAAAACTAGCTTTAAGCAGAAGTTTCCTCCAGCCTTAAACCGATCTCTTGTCTTTTGCCAGCATAAGTAGTCGGATAAAAGTCAACGGTACTGTGTTAAGTTTTGTAGAATTCCGCGATCGCGAAAATGTAATGATTGGGAGTTTTTAGGAAACTTGACATAGTTGACTTTTTCTGTAAGACTACAGCGTTTCCCGGTCTGGTGAGGTACTATACCTTGGGCGCAAGCCTTGCAAATTCTTGCGCCCCTACAAAGAAATTCCCGATCTTACCATCCCGAAAGATGTCAAACTCCGACTCCCTGTGGCGGAAGAATCACCCGCGCTTTCAGCCGGGTGAGTGTTAACGAATTATAAACTATTCTAACGAATATAATTGTTTTGCATAAAACCCATTGCGGAAATTTGAGTTGCCGTAAAAATGGGTTCAAAGGAATTATCCAGTAAGCTTTCGTTTCAAGTTACGGAAATTTATTTTCTGGCTAGACTCTAGATGCTCATCGATTGCCAACTCAATCGATTATCAATGCTTTTTTGAGGTGTATTTCTTGTAAACAACAGGGTGTAACATGGACTTCAAAACTACAACTGAATCATTTTTGCTTTCAGGAACCGATACGGAAACCGAGCCTGCCTATCTGGGATTAACTGAAAATGAAACGGCAGAAAACTCCACGGCATCGACAACATCTAGTCATGAATTGGAGACATCTCTCACCGCCCTATCTGCCAGCGAATGGACAGATGGCTTGGTGGTAAATACCCTGATACCTTCAGATTCCACCATTGAGGATGCTGCTTTAGATTCATCCACCGATCTCTCGCCAGACAATGTGACCTTAGTAGGTACCTTTGACGACTCGTTGACGGGGACAAATTCCTCGAAAAAGTCGGAACAGGGAAATGCTCTGTCGAACAAAGATAAAGAAAAAGAAAAAGAAAAAGAAAAGAAAGAAAAAGATAAATTAAAAAGTTTGTTTTCTGCCTCCAAACTCGCTGAAATTACAGGCGACGCCAGGATAGTCCGTGTTAACGTTGGGGGTTCAGAAAACTATCTCGATAGTCAAGGTCAGCTTTGGGCGGCAGATAGTAACTTTACTAGAGGAAAAAGTGGGAAATCCTTTAAAACATTACCCAAAGTTACTGGGACAACGGATTCAGTCCTGTTTCAGTCGGGGCGTCAGGCAGAAGAGTTTGAGTATTTATTTGCTCTACCCAATGGCGACTATGAAGTGAGGTTAAGTTTTGTCGAAACTCCCTATGTTCTTGAAGCAGATCAACGAGAGTTTCAGGTAAAAGCCAATCAACAAGTTGCCCTGGATGAAGTCGATGTGATCCAGGAAGTCAAGGCGAAGAAGGAAAAGGCTATTGATACAATTGATGGCATTGTTAAAGATGCAAAGCAGAAAAATAAGCTCAATCTGGGCAAAAACAAACTGCTGGAAATAGAAGATGCGGTTAAGGGATTAGAGAATGACAAAATCAAAGGATTTCTCAAAAAAGGAAAATCTAAAAATAAACTAGAAATTAAAGAAGCGGAAGCCCTGCTTCAAGCTGTTAAAGATAAACCAGAAACCAATACAGCCCTAACCCAAACATTTAAGGTAAAAGTCAAAGATGGGTTTCTTGACTTAAATTTAAAATCTCTCAAGGCTGAAGCCGCCCGACTTTCCAGCATTGAAATTGTTCCTGATCAAGAGAAAGGAAATAAGAAAGATAAAAGTGACGACTCGCTCTTGTCAGTCGCTCAAACCAACACCTTAACTTTGGCAGACGAGCCACTTTTGCCAGTCGCCCAAACCAACACCTTAACCTTAGCAACCGCTTCGGCTAACCAGCCAACAGCATCAGCCGCTCAAATGGCTACCCCAGGAATACGCATCAATGCTGGGGGAGGAGATTATACCGATAGTGCCGGAAATCTTTGGCAGGCGGACGACTATTTTACGGCTGGGAATACCTCTTTATTCAATGTTCCCATTGCTGGCACGGTGGAAGATACTCTCTATCAAACAGAGCGCTATCAAAACACCTTCGGGTATGAGATTCCCGTCGATAATGGCACCTATACGGTAAACCTACACTTTGCCGAAAATTTCTTCAATTTAGCCGGACAACGGGTATTTGATGCCACCGTTGAGGGTCAGTTACTTAACGACAATTTAGACATTGTATATGCGACCGGGAACAAGAATACAGCGTTAATCACATCTGTGGCTGGTGTCAACGTTAGCGATGGTATCCTGAATATCGACTTGGCTGGTGTGGTTGACAAAGGGAAGATCTCCGCCATTGAAGTATTAGCCAATCCCAGTACCGATACTATCCTGCCAACGGCTAACCTGAATGGGGCAGATGTCACCCAAGAGGGGGGAACGGATTACCAATTTGAGGTGATCTACTCCGATAACCAAACCGTTGATCTGTCCACATTGGACAATAATGACCTACTCATCACTGGACCGAACGGATTTAGTCAGTTAGCCACTCTGGATAACGTGAAGTTGGACAGTAATGGCACCCCAATGAGCGCCATGTACAGCATCCTCGCTCCAGGGGGAACTTGGGATTCGGGAGACAATGGCACTTATGACATCGCCCAGCAAGCCAACCAGGTGATAGACACCAGCGGTAATGCAGTGTCCAGCGGTTCTCTAGGCACCTTTAACGTCAACGCCACTCCCCCAGCCCCCACAGATGTTCGGATTAATTCGGGGGGAGGAGACTATACCGATAGTGAAGGTAACCTTTGGTTAGCCGATACTTATTTCACCAACGGCAATACCTCTGCAACGGGTGCTGCCATTGATGGCACGGTGGAAGATACCCTGTATCAAACGGAACGCTGGCGGAAAAACTTCGGGTACGAAATTCCCGTCATCAACGGCACCTATGCGGTAAACCTACACTTTGCCGAAACGTTCTTCAATTTAGCCGGACAACGGGTATTTGATGCCACCGTTGAGGGTCAGTTACTCAATGACAATTTAGACATCATATCAGTAACTGGAGCAAAGAATACAGCGTTAATCACATCTGTTGCTGGTGTAAATGTTAGCGATGGCATCCTGAATATTGATTTTGCTGGTGTGGCTGACAAAGCCAAGATTTCGGCGATTGAGGTATTAGCGAATCCCAGTGCGGATACCCTGGCTCCAACCGCTAGCCTAAATGCGGCAGATGTCACCCAAGAGGGGGGAACAAATTACCAATTCAGCGTCACCTACGCCGATAACGAAGCCGTTGATTTGTCCACATTGGACAATAATGACCTACTCGTCACTGGACCGAATGGGTTTAGTCAGTTAGCCACTCTGGATAACGTAAAGCTGGACAGTAATGGCACCCCAATGAACGCCACTTACAGCTTCCTCGCTCCAGGCGGCACCTGGGATTCGGGGGACAATGGCACTTATGACATCGCCCAGCAAGCTAACCAGGTTATAGACACCAGCGGTAATGCAGTGTCCAGCGGTTCTCTGGGAACCTTTGACGTCAACGCCGCTCCCCCAGAACCAACGGATATCCGGATCAATGTGGGGGGAGGAGACTATACCGATACTCAAGGTAACCTTTGGTTAGCCGATACCCACTTCACCAGCGGCAATACCTCATCAACCAATGTTGCCATTGATGGTACGGTAGAAGATACCCTGTATCAAACAGAACGCTACCATAGCTCCTTCGGGTACGACATTCCTGTCGTTGACAGCACCTATACGGTGAATCTACACTTTGCCGAAATTTACTTTAATCAAGAAGGACAACGGGCTTTTGATGTAGCGGTTGAGGGGAATCCGTTCCTGAATAATTTAGACATCCTCTCGGTGACTGGGACAAATAATACCGCCTTAACCACCTCCCTAGCTAATGTTACTGTCACCGATGGTGTCCTTGACCTGGACTTGAATACTCTGGTCAATAACGCCAAACTCTCAGCCATTGAGATCTTAGCGACTCCCACCCCCGATACCATCGTACCCACTGCTAGCCTAAGTGCGACTGATGTCACCTACCGGGGTGGAACCGAGTATCAATTCAGCGTCACTTATTTCGATAACCAAGTCATCGATTCCACCACACCGGACAATAACGATATTCTCGTCACCGGACCGAATGGGTTCAGTCAGTTAGCCACCTTAGAGACAATTCAGCCAGATAGTAATGGTTCTCCCTTGAAAGCCATTTACAAATTTGCTGCCCCTGGTGGAAACTGGGATGGGACAGACGATGGCACCTACGCGATCGCTCTGGAAGCCAACCAAGTCAGCGACGCCAGTGGTAACGTTGTCGCCAGTGGCACTTTGGGCAGCTTTGATGTTGCTGTCGCCGGGACAGCACTCCCGCCCACCCTCGTCAACTCCGGCGGACCCGACTACACCGCTGTTGATAGTCGCCTTTGGCAAGCCGATACCTACTTCGTGGGGGGTGGTACTAATGCCATTGCCGCGACAACGGATATCGGTAATACCTTTGACGACACGCTGTATCAAACAGAGCGGTGGCATAACAACACCCTGTCTTACGAAATTCCCGTCCCTGAACAAGGTACTTATACCGTAAACCTAGATTTTGCCGAAATTTACTGGGCTGATGCAGGGTTGCGGGTATTTGATGTCATCGCTGAGGGGAATTTAATCGCCGATGATCTCGACATTTATGCTCAGGTGGGTGGCAATGCTGCACTGAGTATTTCCGACAATGTGGGCGTGACCGATGGTGTTCTCAATATCGATTTAGTCGGTGTGGTAGAGAAGCCGAAAATCTCATCCATCGAAGTTGTCAAGGAAGAAAACACTCACGCGGGTCATCCCTTTCTCCATGTGGTGATTGATGCTCCAGAGTATGCCATTGACTATAACGGAAATGGTAGCGAACAGGTCTCCTTGTTGGGCAATGAATCCCACACCCATGAACCCGGTAAGGTGTTGACCAGCTGGACTTGGGAAAACGGGGCAACGGTTTTAGGCACAGGGGAAGACATTCAGGCGAGTTTGGGCGTTGGTGCCCACACCGTCTCCTTGACCATTGAAGATAGCAATTCACCCCCCGATCATCTCACCGATTCAGTGGATCTGAATATATTTCCCATCAACGCCGTCGGTGGCGTATTAGTCTCCTACGATCTAGATGCCGATATAGACAATCTCACCGCCCCTGAGTTTCAGGAAGTCCGACCCCTGACGCCACAAGATCCGAATGATTTACTCGATGGCACCTTGCACCTGAAGGAAAGTGGTTCCTTTGGCACCCTAGGCAGTTCTCCCTACTCCAACCAAGATGTAGCCGTACTATTCAAGGGAAAATTTGCCCCCACCACCGCAGGTGATTATGATTTCACCGTTAATGGTGGCACTGATAGCGATATCTATATCAATGGCAACCTGGTCACGGGTACAGAAACCCTAACCGCAGCAACAACCTATGACTTAGAAGTTCGGGTGGCTCGGGCAGCCGGGGAAGTTAATCCCATCGAAGTCCTAGCATCAATTGATGGTGCCCCACCCGCACCCCTGCAAGGAACCAGTCTGACTCACGACCAAACCAGTCTAGATCCCTTCATCAATCCCCCCACCGACAACAGTGTCTCGACCTTTGGGGGTCAAATTCTCACCCTCGAGGGCATTGCGTTTTGGGAAGGTGATGCCTCCGATCAAGTCACAGTTCACTGGAGCAACACTACGGCGGGCAACAATACAACGTTCACTGAACCTGATATTCAAGTGAATCAGGGGGAAATCACGTTTACCACACCTCCTGGAACCCTAAACGACATCGTTAACGTAAAGGTGGAAACGCCCAATGGGATGAGCAATGAAGTTACCTTTGTTTATGCTGAAGGAGTACCACCAATTAAATTCCTGGCTGAACAACAAACTGGTGCCACGCCATTCGGACCCACTCAGGCAACCTGGGGACCTGATGGCAGGCTCTATGTGGGAGCGATTACCGGCGCTATTGAAATCTACACCTTCGATGATAACTATCAGGTAACCAATACCCAGACCGTTTCCAGCATTGCTGGTCTAAGCAACAGCAATATTCTGGGAATCGCCTTTAATCCCTTTGATGACCCGGCTGAGTCCCCTAAAATCTACGTCGCCCACAGTGAACTCTTTGCCCATAATGGTGGTCAAGGACCGGTCACTGAATTTTCACCCTACAATGGTCAGGTTTCCATCCTCGAAGGACCCAACTTTTCAACGGTAACGCCTTTAATTACAGGACTACCCGTCTCTAACCACGACCACGGCATTAACGGATTAACATTTGATAATAATGGAGACTTGCTCATCGCCGTTGGCGGAAACACCAATGCCGGTGTCGCCGACAACAATATTGGTGGTCTGCCGGAATCTCCGTTATCGGGGGCGATTCTGAAAGCCAACATCACAGACCCGAATTTCAATGGCACGGTTGAGTATGAGTTGACTCCCGGAGAAACCGCCCCCAGTGGCTTTGATGCTAATGACCAGGTATACGGAGAACTCGTCAACGTGGTTTCTGGGGTCGATGTGTCAGTGTTTGCCAGCGGGCAGCGAAATCCCTTTGACATTGTTTGGACAACTCAAGATAAACTCTACGGCACCGATAATGGGGCAAACGCCAGCAGTGCCTTTGGTCCAGCTTCTACTGGAGCTAACACCGAAAAGTCGATCACGGGTCAACCCGATGAAATTAACCTGTTAGTTGAGGGGAACTACTACGGACACGCCAATCGCAATCAGGGTCGCTTTGATCCTCGGCAGTATGTTTGGTACAGTCCGAATGATACAGGGGACTTTACCCCACCGTTAGGGACGGTAGCCTCCTCAACCAATGGGATTAGTGAATACCGAGCCACGACCTTCTTAGGAGAGATGCAGGGCAACCTATTGGCTCAGAAGTGGAATGGCACCCTCTACAACGCGGCTCTGGCTGCCGATGGCTCCTTTGAATCCTTAGAGACGATCATCAATGTGCCAACTGCCCTCGATGTTTTGCATGGTCCTGGGGGCGCCATTCTGGGCATCGATTTCACGGACAACCAAATCACTGTTTCCCTACCTGATGATCTGGCGGCTGTCTTCGATATGACAGCCTATGATATCTTCCCCTGGCGCTCTCCGGCTGTGGGTGGTGCGACGTTCACGATTGGTGGGGCAAACTTTGACCCTGACCTTGCCAATACCACGGTGACGATTGGTGGTCAGACCGCCATGCTCACCTCTGTCTCTGCCAATCGGATTCAGGGGATTATCCCTGAACAAACTGCCCCAACGGGTGGGCTACTTGATGTGGTGGTTACCAATGACGGCGCAACCTCCACCATACCCGATGCCTTTGTCTACTTGAGTAGCACCTTGGCATTCGGTGATACGGAGTTCACGGTTAATGAAGATGGCACCGCTGTGGCTCAGGTCAGCGTTACCCGCACTGGCGTGAGTTTTGGTGCGGTTAGTGCGACACTAAGCCAAACCGATGGCACAGCCACCAGTGGTGTGGATTACACCAATGCTCCGATCACCGTATCCTTTGCTGATGGGGAAACCGGAACCAAAGTGGTGTCGATTCCCATCCTGGAAGATACGGAAGTTGAAGGCGATGAGATCATCAACCTGCTACTTGATAGCCCTAGCTCATGGGCAAGGATTGGGGCGCAGGGTGAAACCACACTGCGGATTTTGGACAATGAAGCCTTGCCAACGACTACGGCATCGGCTACATTTACCATCGATCCCCCGGCTGCAAGTATCAACGGTAGTACCTTTGGTTCCGGTTCCTTCCAAATCACCAACACCTCGACTTCGGGTGAGAAACTTGACCGGGTTGTGATTGACTTGAGTTCCAGTATTCTGCCTGATTTAGTCTTTGATCCCAATGGCACCGCTGGCGACGCAGCCGCCAAAGCCTTTACGATAGATAGCGACTCAGGCGTGGGATACCTTTCGCACACGTTGCTCAGTTCCCATGACGGTGGTTTTGATGCCTTGGAAATCCTATTCAATGACTTTGATCCGACAGAAACATTAACCTTCTCCATTGATGTTGACCCGACTAGCATTAAGGGGTTGCCACAACCCGGACCAAGCGATTCGGCTGACGTTTCTGGACTGGAGTTAACGGGGACTCAAGTGCGAACCGACTTTGATGATGGCTCAACGTTGGTCGGAGATACCTATCGGATTCCCAATAGTGTCGATGGGTCTCAGGTTACACTCCAATCGGACTTGCCCGGTCAACCTACGATTTCAGCCGTAGGACTGTCCTCGACACGAGCCAAGGTGTCCAATGAAAATCAGACCATCCAGGTTACAGGTCCTGCGGGTGCTGAGGTTATGTTGCTGGTTACAGAGGCGGCATTGTTTACTGAGAATGGCGATGGCAATGCATTTGATGTAGACCCATTTGAGGCAAACAGTATTATCGCTATTACTGAGCAGTCCGCTACCCTTGACGGGACTGGAACTGTGGACATTCCTGTCACCTTGACCAAATCTGATCCAGAAGGAGGACTCAACTATATTGTTGCTGTGGTGAAATATTTAGATGGCACCACGAGTCCGCTTTCTGACACAATCATCCTCGAACTTCTGTGATCATGGCTTAACTCTAGATAAGGCAGAAGGCAGAAGGTTCTAAGGAAAAAGTAGCCAAGGTATAAAGGGGGTTCCAAATGCGGGTACAACCCCCTTTTTGCCACGGTGATTAAAATCGCTGCTGCGCGGAGTGGATGATAAAGCAGTTCAATTCTTTCCTACACCCCACACCCTACACCCTACACCCTACCTACTATTCAATTATTTTCTCCAATCATCGCCGTCAAGGGTAAAATTGCCGCAATTTGCTCCGTTGACATAGTACCCAAAGAATTTA
>CAKZMA010000185.1 GCA_937127375.1 uncultured Coleofasciculus sp.
CATTCTCGGTCTATCCGGCGGTAAAGATAGCACAGCCCTGGCAGTCCTGCTGCACCAGGAGATTCCACAGATGGAATATTTTTTTTGTGACACTCACAAGGAACTGCCAGAGACTTACGAGTATCTTGACCGCATCAAAGCGCGTTTAGGAATCAAAATCCATTACCTCAGTGCCAAGCGTGGGTTTGACCACTGGCTTGATGTCTATGGGGGGGTACTTCCTTCTCCCAAGATGCGCTGGTGTACCAAGCAGATGAAGATTCTCCCGTTAGAGAAGTTTGTGGGTGATGACGAAGCCATCAGTTACATTGGTATCCGGGCTGACGAAAGTCGTGATGGATACATCTCTACAAAACCCAATATCAAGCCAGTCTTTCCGTTCAAGGAGCGGGGGCTAGTTAAGGCAGATATTATCCGTCTCCTTGAGGAAAGCGGAATTGGATTACCAGACTATTATCGATGGCGCAGTCGCTCTGGCTGCTTCTTCTGTTTCTTCCAACGCAAATACGAATGGGTTAGACTGGCAGAAGAGCATCGAGAGTTGTTTGATGAGGCGGTTAGATATGAGCAAAACCACAGTGACGGAAGAACTTACACTTGGACAGAGGGAGAGACTCTTTTAGAACTACTTGAGCGCAAGGATGAAATCATTGCTCAACATGAGAAGGCAATGGCTAGGGAGAAAAAAGCAGATCCTAATCGACCATTAGCTGAAGCATTGGAGGCAGTTTTAGATGATGAAGATGATGTTTTGCCTTGTTTGGCTTGTCACCTCTAATAAAAAGCAAAATTCAGAATTTAGACAAACTATCAACCCTGATAATTAGGGTAGGTGGTCTTATTTTTTGAGCGTGATTGGCAACCTTAAACTTATGTTAACGATGTAACTAATGTCTCTTAAATCGTCACTTTGTCAAACCTCCGAATGGATTAGATTTCTGCGTAGGTATGGACCAATTCCTCGCAATGACAATATGTACGATGAAGTGATTCAGCGTGCGCTCAGACGTAATAAAATTCAACCTATTGCGTTTGAAACCGAATATCTTAATGAACTGCTTGACAACTTTCGGGCAGCCGAGCCAAAGTCTGTTATCCTGACAGGAATAGCTGGTGATGGGAAAACCTACTACTGCCGAAAAATCTGGAAAAAATTAGGTGGTAATCCAGAAAATTGGAATCGGAATGACAAAGTTCACTCACTTGAACTTGGTAACAAGCAGTTAGTCGTGATTAAGGATTTGAGTGAGCTAAATCCTGAAGAAAAACTCACTATAATATCTCATGTAGCGGCTGCGATCACTGGACAAGACCCGACAAAAGTTTACCTAATTGCAGCTAACGACGGTCAGCTTATTGAGGCATGGACAGAGGCAAAAGAAAATGCTGGAGTCGTTGATGTACAGCAGGTAATTGAAGATATGCTTGTTGAGGAAATGCATGAAAAGGAAGGCTTTTCTGTAAAGCTTTACAACCTGAGTCGCCAGAGTGCCGCCGTTATCTTTCCCCGTATTTTAGATGCGGTACTAAAGCATCCTGGATGGAAAGGATGCGCTCATTGTGAGCAGCAGAACCTTGGCTGCCCAATATGGGAAAATAAATTACGCTTGGAAGGGACAGAATCTGAACACACAACTAAAGAACGGCTAACCGAGTTACTTGAACTTTGTGAACTCAATGAGATGCACCTGCCCGTGCGCCAGTTGCTTCTGTTGGTGGCTAATGCTTTGCTCGGTCATCCAGATGCCAAAGATAAGCTGCTATCTTGCCAGCAAGTTCCTAAAATTGTGGAGAAAGGAAAAGCCTCGATAGCCAGCCTGTACCGTAATATCTTTGGTGAAAATCTTTCTGAACGCAGGCGCGAATCTATTAGTGTTTTCAAAGTGCTGCGGAAGTTTGGCATTGGATCTGAGACGAGCAACCAAATTGATAACATTTTGATTTTTGGTGTAGACGATCCCGAATTGCAAGTTCACTATGAACAACTTGTTCTCTGTGATCCCTACTATGGTGCAGATCGTAACTACCAGATACAACAACGAGCGTATCTAGAAGGTGAGTATGCAGGCAATCGTGCAGATTTCTTGAATGCTTTGCAATCTCAGCGACAGCGATTATTTTTTACGCTACCCAGCGATCAGGCAACCGAACTAAAATTGTGGAGTCTAACAATCTTTCAATATGCCGGTGAATATCTTAGCAATGTTTACAAGGTTTTGTCAAAAGAACATAAAGTTTCTCAGTCAATTATTTTTCGGCTAGTACGGGGATTGAACAGAATTTTTACAGGCTTTTTAGTAAACAATCAAGATCAACTGATTCTCGCTACATCAGGAAGCTATTCACAAGCAAAAATAAGCCGTATCTACGAGGAGGTTATATCTGTACTCAAAAAGCGAGGCGAAAGTGTTTCTATCGAAATGGACAAAAACCGTCGCAAGCCGAGTTTAGTTGTTCGTCTCTCTCGTGAGGTCAAACCTGTATACTTCAACCTAACTCTAACTCGTTATGAATATCTCAGTAGAGTGGCAGACGGTGTGCTTCCAAGTAGCTTTTCTCAAGAATGTTATGAAGATGTTCTTGCCTTCAAATCACAGGTACTCAAGCGGCTTGCTTGTAGAAAGCAATTAGAAGGCGAAGACGAGGACTCAGAGGAATCAATGAGTATTCGCCTGCTAGACGTAAACAATGAAGGTATCGCCAGCCCACGCCCTTTGGAGATTTACATATAAATGACGGAGATTCTCCCACGACCACAGCCGATTGAGCAGACTACACTCACTATGTGGGTTGATGAATCGATTTGGGGGCATCGTCTATATGACGAGCAAACACCTTGGCTCTGTATTTTAGAGATGCTATGCATTACCCAGTCAGAAGCATACAACGGACAAGCTTTCGTAGAAAACGAATACAACAGACTTCAGTATTCCACATATCCTCGGCTTTACCTTCGCAATATTCTATTTAATAACCCTCAAATAGAAGCAATTGCCTCTGAAGGTTTAGATGATCCTGAACGTTGGCGTATGTGGATAGAAGCAATTGCCAGTAACGTAGGAGGTCTGAGTTCTCATAATTTTAGCTACTTAAAAACAAGATTTGCGTCGTTCAAAGACTTTGCCGAAGTTGTTAAATTTATTCAATCCAATGCTATTGAGGGAGACAGTAATAAGCGGTGGAGTTCACGATTTGTCTTTCCTTACGGACCGGATTGCCTTTATGAAGATCTTCGGATTAAGGGTTCTCAAATAACCAATGACCGTCGTTTTTTTGGGAGAACGGGTGAACTGTTGTACCTGATGCTATGTCGAAGCGGTCGAGGAGAAGCAATTTTATCGCACTTGCAACGACTAGGAATTATCGCTAGTGAAGATTCCAGTGATTACAAATGTTCCAAGTGGAATAAACTCGTTGTTGCCCTTCAGCCAGAACATGATCGCATCACAACAAAGTCAAGTGGTAGCCCACCTTATCTTCCATATGTTAAGTTATCGGAATACGAACGCCTCGCCGATGATTGGCTAAAAATCCTGGGCTGCAACCTACCTGACTATGACGCGCTACCCCACATTGTTACGATCACCGGACTGCATCTAATTATCTATATCCTGAGCCGCGCCAAGGCTGTCCTAAAAGAGCTAGAACAACCTCGATTTATACTTGAGATTGTTGCCCCGAGGAAGACAATTATTCGCGACTTAGCCTCGGACGAATACCAGAAAAACAACAGCCTGCCTCAGCGTGCGATCGAACACTACATCCGTGGCACAATCGAACTACCCGAATGGCAAGTCTGTCTAGAATCCTTTAATCCTTTTGAGGACGTAAGGGACTTGCTACAAGAGCGATTTGCATGGCCAGCAAAAGATGAGGAAGAGCTAGATGGAGTGGGTTACCCTGAAGGATTACTCGACAAACTGCGAGAGAAGGCAGTCAAGCGGCATAAACAACACTTTGCAAAGTGTCACGGTAGTTGGACACGCGAAATTGGTCTGTCATCTAGCAGAGGCAGCAGACGCACTCGCTATGCTCCCACCGATACCCTCCTAAGAACATTAGTGTTTGCTTGCGTTCCCCATCGTATGGAATTTCAGGATTTCCTAGAAAAGCTTTACCAGAATTACGGTTTTGTCATAGGCGATAAACAGGCAGAAGACATCATTAGTTCAGGCGATGCTGATCGCGAAGACTTTGCCGCCAATGCGGAACGATTAGAACATCGCCTAGCCAGTATTGGACTCCTCAAGCGTCTGTCTGACGCCTGTGCTTACGTCCAAAATCCTTTTGCAGTGGAGGTTAGCTGATGGAAGCAATTGAGCTAATTGGACAAGTTGCGGCTGATTTTCTCAAGGGTTCCATCAACGCCGACGAAACGACAGAAGGCGTCGCTCGTTTTTTGCTTGATCGCCTGACTGCCAAGCAGGTAGCAGCTATCTGCCGCACCATTCTGCAAGACTTCCACCTCTCGTCACTCATTACGATTAAAGTTCCGCGAAGCTTAGTACGAGACGACGGACTTCCTGATGACATTCTGACTAACGAATCGACTGTTCACCTCAGACACGCATCTTGTGATCGTTCAGCTCTACTGCTCGCGAGTACCAGTGACGATCAGGCGCAATCTCTCGGCGACATTACCCCCTTGGGCGCACAAGAACTTAAGGGACAGATTGACCTCTGGATTGACATCGCTGCGGCAGATTTGCCAATTTCTGATCAGCAAGTTGACTACTGGCGTAAAGCTCTAACTGGACTGCAAAAGGTGGGAACCCCTAGCTTGGAGCATTTTGCCCAGTACATTGTTGAGACTCGATCGCGCATTGAAGCCGAAAGTATCCCCGTTGTTGATGCTTTAGGGTGGGCGTTGCCTGCCTTGCGACTGCCTCGTGACTCGAAGTATTTCAGTGCTATTCCCGAAACCCAATGGGGACGAGCAAATCGTTGGGAGAAGTTATTTCAACAAGCCTTTGCCAAACGTGCTTGTCTACTGCTCAAGCAAACGCCAACGCGCAAACCCCTTGATGAACAAGACTTGCAATCTGCTTTTGAGAAAGTTAGAGAGGAGATTCGCGAAGAGGCTTATCCTGCGATCGCAGCATTTATCAGCAGCCCCGCAGGATGGAACTCAGAATCGGCAGCCCTAGCGCAGTTTGAGTGGGAAGCCGACAACATTAACCTGCTGTTCACTGGTTTGCAGGCACAGAAAACTGACATCGCATCCCAGACACTTGCATTGTTTGAGGACGAATATCCTGAAACTCTCACCGAAGGCGAAACGCAGTACCTGAATACGCTCAAGAAACGCAACAAGAAAGAGGCGCTTGACGAAGATCGCGAGTTCTACGATGCCCACCGTCATGAACTCGACACAAATCGCCCACTCAAAGCCAAGTGGGATAAGTTCGTCTACGGACAGCCGATCGAATGCAAAGATTTCCTTATCGGTTTACTGAAAGCCTTTGAACGCCTGTTTGAGCAGGCAGGCTTAGTGGAGGGCATCAAGTCGCTGAAAATTACGACACAAAAGAGTTCCGCTAAAAGCAAGTGGCTAGACTTAAATGCCGATGTCGGGCTGTACTTTTGCACACGCTATCGGGGCATTGAAAAGCTGACTAGCCCTTATATTGAGTGGGAAACGCACTGGCTCTTTAAGTATGATACGTTGCTAGAAAACAGCAAGAAAAAGAAGAAGTATCGTAAAAACGCTTCAACCGCCAAAGCCGCGACGGAAATCAAGTTTTATGTAGAGATGCGTGACAGTGAACAAAACCTAATTGCCAAGACGCAGTTGATTTGGAAAGGGAATCCCAACACCATTGGCATGGAATTGCACAACGATTTAAAGAGATTGTCGAAATATCCCTTCCAACTCTCTCAGGTTTCACGAGAACTCGTCAGCAAAAAGGGTCGCTTACAGGGAATTTCTCTGTCAGATGTAGGCACTTTAATGGCTGTTTATCGCCAAAATCGAGGGTCACTTATCGGTAAGTACACAGCGAAGAACAATCTAGATAGGACGTTACCAACCAAGCTCAAGGAAGCTGTCTCGGAAGGCAGGCTTTCCCAAGAAGCGTGTCAAACTATTCTGACAGCTTGGCAAGAGTTTACTGAGACTTACAAACAGGCGATCGCTAGCTTTCTCGATGCCGAACGTAACGGAATTGCTAGCCCCTACCTACTTCACCAGTGCGAAGCCTACGGGAAGTTACTCATGGTCATCCTAAGCCAAGCTAAGGGCGATCGTAATCGTTTGGACTTCTACCAACCCGTTCTCAACTTGGGGTGTGCGCGTGTTGTACGAGGCAAACCGGCTGCGATTATCGCACCCTGGCATCCCCTACGCCTTGCTGCCCTTGCGGTCAAAGCTCGACAGCTTGCAGGCTTGCTTAAGTACATCACTTCCACCTCCGAAGTGAATTTTGGCGATTCCCGGTTGTTCTTTGCTGATCTACAGAATGATCTTGCTCATCCCTACTATCCAGAAGTATGTATCGGGTATCAAGGACAACAGCCTGAACTGCTTGCTATCTCAGATACCGTGAATGACTACAGCTTGATGGAGTCTCCAACCAAAGACGAAAGCGAACGATTCACCAATGAAAATCCTGTTGAGGCGGCTGAAAAGCTATTGGGCTTGGTGCGCCGCTACGTTGGGTTGCTACCTCATGAGAAGACAAATCTGAGTGTTATGCTCTACCAGATTGACTCGATCAAGCTACCCCAGACAATTGTCAACAAACTCGGTGAAGAATTACAGGATGAGCGAGAAGAAGTCCGATGTCAGGTGATTCTGCGCCACAGGAACGGGCAAAAACTTGCTCAACTCTACGAGCAGATTCTGGAAAGCTCTGATGCCGATCCTGATGCTTTTATTGCCAGCGAAGTTTCGCAGGATTTTATGGCAAGGCTGCGGATTGCAGTGATGTCCAACGATGTACCTGCAACCAATCCCAGAGAAGGGAAATTTGCTGATATTGTCTTCCTGCAAGATACCATTTCCCGGCAAGCCAAAGTTACTTGGCAGTCTTCTCCCTTTGACAGGGCTACGCTAGATATTCTGCTACACTTTCCGGCACGTTGGTCGCGCAAGCGTCCTGCGGCTAAGGATGAATTGAAGTCTACTGTCTATCTCACCTGTCCAAAACAACCTACCGTTGGTCAGGCTTATCTGGACATGGTGTACAGCATAATCAATGGTGAAGACTGCACCTCAGAACAGCACTTCCTACCCGCACGTCAGATTTCTTTCCAAGAGGAAACAACCAAGACTATTTTCGATGAAATTCACCGACTCGGTGAGTGGGTGGTCAACTACGATGACTTGCTTGAACGACGGCAGTTGGTGAATCAAGGCGTTAAAGTCATTCGCTATCAGCAGAACCGTACCGACGAGCGCAACTTTTTGGTGTCCTCTGATGCATCACTGAATCTGCTGAAAGTTCTGGTTCGCAAGCGGTTAGAAGCTTTGAATCTCGGTATCGATAAAGAGCGCATTGATAAGCTCGTAGAACGCTTCATTGACGAAGCCAATGAGCTTTCTGGAGATATTGTGCTGCGGGCTGCCAAATGCGGCAGGTTTGCCAGCGAACTGATGGGTGTTGTGTTAAGCAAGGCATTGATTACTGCTGAGATGGGTGAAGAAAAGCATATCGGCTGGTACTTCCTAGATGACTATGCTTCTTGGTTGGGTCAGAAGGAGGGGCAAATTGCTGACATTATGGCAATTTCGCTACAGCACGTTAGTGATGAGCCTGTATTGAAAGTGATGGTATCGGAAGCTAAGTATGTAGATGTCACAGGATTAGCAGATGCTCGAAAAACCTCTCAAAAGCAGCTTCGGGATACAGTCGCTCGCATTGCCAATGCTCTTTTTATCAGTCCAAGTCGTCTTGATCGGGATCTGTGGTTGTCTCGTCTCAGCGATCTTTTGCTTGAAGGTATCGAATTTAGTGCCGATGCTCCACTGCCCATTGAACAGTGGCGAGAAGGCATTCGTGCAGGAACAATACGGATTGATTTATCTGGTTACTCTCACGTTTTTACCTCCGGAACAAACGACAGTGGTGTTGAGAGCGAACGGTTTGCCATCCCTAAAGTCAATCGCTGCTTCCAGGAAGTCTTTGATCGAGAATTAGTGCGTCGCGTCATTCTTGCTTATGAAACAGGGCAATCACTCTTCACTGTTCGAGAGCAAATTGGTGATGACAAGCCTTGGTCAATCTCTCAACCCTTACTACCTGCTAATAGAGTGACATGGGTTCTGGATATTGAAGAAGCAAGTCAAGTACCGACCCTAAATGTGACTCCAGTAGACGGTAATGAACCTACTGAAGACGATGAACCAACTCAGCCGCTTCAACTCCAGGTTCATCGTCCCACTTCTACAGACAATCTTGCTTATACAACTTTAGAAACTGATCATAAAAACAATTGGGCTAGTCCCGCTCTCATCAGATGGTGGCAAGACTATCAGACGCAGACAAGCCAGAGTGATGCTGCTTCTCTTGAATGGCTAAACGATACTGTCGCCAAGCTTAAAACAGCATTGATAGGATACCATTTACAAGCCAAGATACTCGGTCAGAGGCTAACACCCAATGCCGCAATTGTGCGCCTAAAGGGTTCTGATAACCTCAAGCTCGAAGACATTGAGAAACGGCGATCGCAGCTTCTAACAACCCATGCTTTGAAGGTGATTAGCGTCTACGGTCAACCGGGTGAAATTGTTGTTTCCATTGCACGTCCTCAACGACAAGTTATTTCTTTACGTGAAGTTTGGGCAAAACGTAAAATCAATCCCTCACCCTCTGGTATTAACCTCAGCTTGGTAATCGGAGTCAAAGAAATTGACGGTGAGCTACTCTACCTCAATTTGGGCAGCAGCTTTGAGAATCTTCAGCAACATGCACCCCATACACTGATTGCTGGAGCCACGGGCAGTGGTAAATCCGTCTTGTTGCAAAACCTTCTCCTCGATATTTGTGCTACGAACTCCAAAGAACTATCAACTATTTATCTAATTGACCCAAAAGCAGGTGTAGATTACGCCAACATAGAGGAACTTCCTCATTTACGCGAAGGAATCATCATTGAACAAGAGCGTGCGATTGAAATATTAGATGATTTGGTTTCTGAAATGGATTCCAGATACCTGAAATTCAGGCAACAAAAGGTTAGGGATCTACTGACATATAACAGTAAAGTTCCTGAGAACGAACGACTACCTGTTCTGTGGCTTGTCCACGATGAGTTTGCTGAATGGATGCTTATCGACGAATACAAAGAAGAAGTTTCCGCTGCGGTTCAACGTTTGGGAGTCAAAGCACGAGCGGCTGGAATTCACCTCATTTTTGCAGCACAGCGTCCAGATGCTAACGTTCTGCCTGTGCAGCTTCGGGATAACTTGGGAAATCGTCTAATTTTGAGAGTTGAGAGTATCGGAACGTCAGAGATTACACTTGGACAGAAAGGTGCCGAAAACCTTCTAGGTAAGGGGCATTTAGTAGCGCGATTGATGGGGGAATCAGCTATGATCTATGCCCAAGTGCCTTTGCTCACAGATGCTGAACTGGAATCTGCAACTGAAATGATTAAGCAACAAAACTAGATACTCACAGATTTAAATTAAAAAAATCATGAATAACTGGTTAATTTCCGATAACCAGGACTTAATTTACGATGCTCAAAGCAATGCTGCTGTTGATTATAATCTCTAACTGCCCTTTATGGTAGTCTAGGGGTGATTACTTCCTTGCCGTTGGTTTCATAATGTTTCTCCTTTTTCCAGACTGTCCATAATCCTCTTCAAGG
>CAKZMA010000186.1 GCA_937127375.1 uncultured Coleofasciculus sp.
ATAATGCTGTAGAAGCGGCGGGGGGTAAGATTACTAATCGGGGGAATTTAACCACCGGACGAAATCTGACGTTAGATGGGGAGAATCTGGAGTTACAGGGACAGTTAGGTTCGGGGAGAGATTTAACCCTTTTGGCACAGGATACAGTAACGATTCGGGATAGTGAGACAAATCCGTTTATCGCTGATGCTGGGGGAAATCTGCTAGTTCAGGGAAATCAAGGGATTGATATTTTCGCGTTGAATCATCCCGATTCGGGGTTATTTTCCGGTGGGGATATGGTGTTGCGAAGTGCGGCTGATGTGGGAGGGGATGCTCATTATTGGAGTGGGGGGAGTTTTCGGATTGAACAGTTAGATGGGAATTTGGGGAATTTATCTAGTCCTGATGACCCGATTATTCGGGCTAGGGGGGATGTATTTATGAATTCCTATCAAGGAGCTTCTTTGCACATTTTAGCGGGAGGTAAGGTAGAGATTCGCTGGTATGTCTGGATTCAAAGTGCAGATCCAGAAAACGGATTAGTAGAGACAGTAAAACTAGCTGATGGAACTACTATTTCTATTGATGGCAAAAATGAACCGACTCTGGATATTCGTGCCGGAGTCAATCCTGATGTAATTGGTAGACCGATTCTAAGTGGTTCTTTTCCTCAGCCTCCAGATGTCACTTTGATCCCATCAAGTGCAGATATTAAGATCGGCACAATATTATTTACTTCTGCTAATAACACTTCAGTTCCTTTGACAGGAAGAGTCTTGTTAACAAATCAGTATCAGCCTAACTCTTCATTGAGCGGAGACATTCAAGTTACAAATACTCAGCAGGGAGGACCATGGGGGGCAATTTTTACGAATGGGGGAGCGGGAAATCCCTCAGTTGCGATAAACTCTCGCGGCGGTATTACACTCAAAGGTACGGTAAGAACCTCTTCAAGTTTTGGTGATGGGGGGGCGATCGCTCTAACCGCTTTTGACAATATTACAACAGGCGACCTCAACTCTTTCTCCCGTGGTTTTGGCAACGGCGGTACGATTAGCGTTATTTCTACTAACGGCAGCATTGATACCGAGGGTTTGTTCTCTGACTCGTGGTCTAATTCTGGGAATGCAGGAAACGGGGGCGTGATTAGTCTGGAAGCTGCCAACGGCAGTATTACCACGGGGAATTTGAATTCTTCCTCATACTCTGATACTGGCATCGCCGGAAATGGAGGAACAATTCGCCTTGAAGCCAACAATGGCAGCGTTTCCACTGGTTTTTTAGCATCTAACTCACGTTCTTATTCTGATGGCAGTGGAGGAAATGGGGGTGATATTAGCCTGGAAGCTACTGATGATATCAACATCAATGGCTTTTTGTATTCATACTCCTCTAATCGGGGCACTACCGGAAATGGGGGAGATATTAGCCTCAGTGCAGCTAATAATATCACTATCACTAACGGTTTATATTCTTACTCATGGTCGGATTCGGGTAATGCAGGTAATGGGGGAGATATTAGTTTAAGTGCCGCTAACGATATAACTATCGATGATCATGCATACGCTTACTCGCTCTCTTTTGATGGGACAGCAGCAAATGGAGGTAAAATTAGCCTCGTCACAGCCAACGGCAACGTTTCCACTGGCAGTTTGAGTTCTGACTCACGCTCTAGTTCTAGCAGTGCAGCAAATGGTGGCGCGATTAATATTAGCGCCACCAACGGCAGCATTTCCTCCACTGGCTATCTGTTATCCGCCTCGAATTCTTATTTTGGCGTTGGGGGAAATGGAGGCGCGATTACCCTTGAAGCCGCCAATGACATCACAATCGCCCGTGATGTCAATGCTCTATCCAACTCTAGTTATGGCAACGCAGGAGATGGAGGAACAATTCGCATTGATGCTGGCAACAACATTAATATCGCTGATAGTGTAAACTCGTTCTCGTCTTCGGAATCTGGGAATGCTGGCAATGGGAGGGCTATTCGCATTGAAGCTGGCAATGATATCACAATTAAAGGTAATGTCTACTCTTATTCCGACTCTAATGATGGCAACGCAGGAGATGGGGGTGCGATTCACCTGGAAGCTGCCAACGGGATTAATGTGAGGGGTATTTTGGAATCTTACTCGCACTCTGATTATGGCAACACAGCAAATGGAGGTTCGATTCGCCTATTAGCCACCAACGGCGACATTACCACCAATGGTTTTAATTCCTCCTCTAATTCTGAAGAGGGTCTGGCAGGAAATGGAAGCGAGATTAGCCTAAAAGCCCCTAATGGCAATATTTCCACTATGTTCTTGTCATCTTACTCGAACTCGTTATCTGCTGGTAGTGGCGGAAATGGGGGCACGATTAACCTGGAAGCTGGCAACAGCATTAATATCGATAGCGCACGCTCGTTCTCGTCCAATGATGCTAATGCTGGTCAAGCTGGAAAAGGGGGTACAATAAACCTTGAAGCCACCGAAGATATCAATATTGCTGACAGGTTGGAATCTTACTCGCGCTCTGTTGGCGGCATAGCGGTGAACGGAGGTACGATTCACGTTAGTTCCAGCAACGGTAACATTGCTACAGGTTATATAGACTCTAGCTCACTCTCATTTTTCAGAGCAGGAAATGGGGGAGATATTTCCCTCATCGCTAGAGGTGGAGATATTATAGGAGATTCTTCTAACTCATTTTTGTATTCTTATTCCTTTGCCTTACCTGAAGGAGAAGCAGGAAGCGGCGGCAACGTGACCCTAGAAGCTCAAAACAATTTAACAAACCTAGAAATCCTAACCCCATCGCCTACGTCATCGGGAGATGTTGTGATTAATGGGTTTGATAATTTATCCGTTACTAATACCCGAATTCTCACTAGCAAGCTGGTGAAAGTGGACGTGGACGTGGAAGTACCCTTTCCTACGACGCCTATAATCTTGGATGTTGGGGGTCAAGGGCAATCCGGCGATGTCACTGTCACCAGTTCCGGCAATCTTACATTCAACAACAGTTCTATTGAAAGTGACACTCACGGTAGCGGAAGAGCCGGCAATGTAACCGTAAGCAGCCTAGGTCTAATCACATTCAATAATAGTCAAATTATTAGTAATACCAGCAACATTGGAGATGCAGGAGATATCGAAATCAATGCAGGCAAAGGAATAACATTTCAAGGTGTGTATTCCTACTTCGACCAACCTCAACGCGGCGGACTCTTTGCCGGAACCACTAACGAAGGATTTGCCGGAAATATTACCCTAACTACCCCGGAATTAACCTTGCAAAACGGCACCAACATCGCCACCACCACAGAAAGTATTGGCGCTGCGGGAGAAATCATCCTTCAATCCCATCCAAACGGAGAAAAGCTAAATATTAACTTTGACCAGGATACTTCAATTTCTGCCTCCACCTTTAACCAAGCAGACGGGGGCAATTTAAGGATTATAGCTCCCAATACTATCACAATTCAGGGAGAAGGAACCATTACCACAGAAACTACAGGCGCTGGAACTGCCGGAAACCTTACTTTTGACACCCAACGACTCACCATTGCAGACGGTGCAACGATATCCGCCTCCACCGACTCCGCCAATCCCTCTGGAGTCGGCGGTAATCTCACCATCAACGCCACCGAATCCTTCAATCTCACCAATCAAGCCAGTTTACTCGCCCAGTCTACAGGCGCAGCCAAAGCCGGCAACGTCACCATTAACACCGAACAACTAACCGCCAACAATGGTTCCATCACCACCAGCGCCAGGGCTACCAGCTTAGGAGAAGGTGGTAGTATCGATGTCAATGCCTCTCAAATCAACCTCAAAGGCACAGAAATAGGCTTATTAGCCGAAACCGAAGGCGTCGCCCCCGCTGGTGCATTAACCCTGCAACCCTTTGCCAATGGACAGGATTTAACCATTAACCTTCAAGATAACGCCAAAATCTCTGCTGCCACTTCCGGTAGTGGTGAAGGGGGAAGCTTAAGCGTCACCGCACCCGAATCTATCACCATTCGCGGACAAGGACAACTTTCCGTAGAAACCACAGGCGATGGTGCCGCCGGAAACCTCACCATTGACACCCAAAATCTCACCATCACCGACGGCGCGACGATATCCGCCTCCACCGCCTCCCCCAACCCCCAAGGCTTAGGCGGTAATCTCACCATCAACGCCACTGAATCCTTCACCCTCACCAACCAAGCCCGTATACTCGCCCAATCCACAGGTGCAGCCCCGGCGGGCACTATCACAGTAGACACTGGACAACTCACTGCCAACAATGGCTCAATTGAAACCTCGGCGACTCAATCCGCAGGCGGTGCGATTACCATCACCGCTTCTGACATCCGCCTATTTGGGGACAGTGACATCAGAACCGATGTCGCCTCTGGAGTCGGCGGTGGCGGTAATATTACCCTAACTGCCGATACCATCCTGGCATTTGCCGATAGCGATATCCTGGCATTCGCCCAAGATGGCAAAGGGGGCGATATCACCTTCAATACTCCCGTCTTCTTCGGTTTTGCCTATGCTCCCGCCCCCAAAGGCACTGATCCTGATACCCTGGATCATAATGGTCGAGTGGATATCAATGCTACAGGTGCTGTAGAAGGGGTGATTACCCTACCCGACACCAGCGCAGTTCGCAACAGCCTCACCCCCTTATCGAATAATCAAATCGATACCGACAAACTGATTGCCGAAAGTTGCATCGCCCGTCGCCATGAACCGAAACGGGGTAGCTTCTTTATTACGGGTACGGGGGGTATCCCGTTTCGCCCTGGGGATCTTTATGTTACACCGTATCAGACGGGGACAGTGCGGTCAATTCCCAGTCAGGGAGATGGGGAAGCTAGTAGAGACGTTCCGATGGAACGTCTGGGAGATGGGGAAGAATCTTCCTCAACTCGTCGCCCTTGGAAAATGGGTGATCCGATTATCGAGCCCACGGGGATATATCGATTAGCCAATGGGGAATTGATCATGGGTCGTTTATGTGGGGAGTAACGGTAAAAGGGTAGTAGTTCGGCACACCTGATTTGAGGAATTCCGAAACCGTAGGGGCGCACCGACGTGCGCCCGACACACCGACGTGCGCCCGATTCAATGGTCAAATCTGTTCCACAATTTTGGCTGTGTCATAGCAAATAAATACCCCCTGAAGAGAACTAGATCAGGGCACGATAGTATCGTGTCCCTACCGAATCAATTATCCCTAAGCTGTGCCCTATTATCTATCTCCGGCTAAATTTCACCAGAGGTTAAATTAGGGGGATAGGTAACTTTATCCAATCACAAATTATCACATTATGGTATTCCCCAATAGGATGAGGGCGCACGTCGGTGCGCCCCTACATCATATTTTTAATGGATAGTTTCATTTATAGCAGTAGACACATCGATTAAGACCAACCAACTGCTATTCGGCATTTAAACCTTAATGTTAACCACTGCAAAATCTTTGTAATGCGAGCATCTTGCTCGCTACCCATTGCCAATTTAAATGCGTGACAGCTTACAGGACTTACGCAACTTGAGTATTTCAACCTTATCTATAGTTTCGTTGAACAAGAATCTCGCCAATTGTACCCATGGCAATTACTCACCCCGATCCTGGGATT
>CAKZMA010000187.1 GCA_937127375.1 uncultured Coleofasciculus sp.
GGTTCGGGTCAGATTGGTCGCCTTGGTCTCGGCATTCAGGAGAACACGCAAAACTACAGTTATGTACTCAATCGTCAGAGTGATAGTGCCGTCACTAACCAGGCGCAACCAGCGAAGGCTAATAATGCTTCTGTTCGAGCATTTATTGGTGGCGTAGCTGTGGGTACAATAACGGCTACAAGCGAAGCTACTACGCTCGCTGTATTATGTCAAGGTAACGATGCTCCTGTAGCTAACGGACCCACGGGTACGGATGATGTTAATGCTACACTCGGTACAGCCGCCTGCACCAGTGCTGGAGATTACATCTCTATTGAGTAAGTAGATAATTACCAAGAATAAGCTGTGAAACATCTCGATTGCCACAGTAATTCAATTCAATCCAGTAAAAGGGTTTAGTCCCTTAATTGAGCCGATTCAATCCATGTTAGCTTACATCTATTACCTATTATGCCTGAAACTATTTGGGTGACTTAACAGAAGAACCTGGCAGCTCGTGGCATTGGTAATCCAAACGTAAGTATTTCATCAAAGTGGGTAGATATATCTACCCACTACCTATTATTACCAGTCTATTGAATCTCTTATGACTGCTGAAAACTTAGTCTCCAACTTTAGTCAACAACCCCCCGCTCGATACCAAAATCTCATCCAAGGAAATTATAGTGAGGCTGCTCGTGCTTACGAAGATGCTATTCAGGCACAACCAGATGTTCGATTATATTATTGGTATTTGGGGTTATCGTTACTGCTGCAAGGTCAAGAAGCTGAAGCTCAGACCACATGGTTTCTAGCCATGGCGGAAGGAGAAACTGAACAAATAGAGCAGTGGACAGCAGAATTACTTGAGGTTCTAGAAACTGAAGCCAAGCGACGAGAACAATTAGAAGATTATTCCATAGCTTGGGTACTACGCCAACATATACGAGAAGTTGACCCCAGTGAGATCAATAATTTATTACAAATTATTGATCTGTCAATTAAGTTAAATAAATTTACGGGTAACGAGCTGAATTCTCTGAATGTAATACAAAGCCTTCAATCACAGAAAAATATTTCTCCTGATCCTGATTTATTATTAAAAACCTTAAAAAAACTGTTAGTATCAGCCTGTCTTGAGCCGTTTATTCCAGATTTTGTCGCTGCTTGTGTATCTCATCTAGCCAATTATCATCAAAAGTTCATTAACATTGTAATATCGGCAGCCGTTGATATCGCCTATAGCGAACACAAGCCTACAGTAGCGGCACAGCTAGCTGATATTTGTTTGCGGCTAGAGCCTGAAAACTTAGAAGTTTTGAGTCAATTAGCGCCTTTTTATCAAAGTGCGGGTAAATATAAACAGGGTATAGAAACAGCAAAATTATGTTATTCATTATCAAAAACATTGCCCGAAAAAATATTTGCGACTTTTCTAGTGATTCGAGGATTAATGAGTGCGGCTGGTTATTGGCAAGAAGCTATTTCTATATTTAAAAAGCAGGAATTATATATATTAGATTTAATTCAAGGAAATAATCTTATTCTTAAGCGGATATCCACTTTACGAATCATTAATGTTTTATTTTTTCAGCCTTACTTTAGAGACGATTTAAAAAAAAATCGCTGGCTGCAAAATCAAGTTAGTCATATTTTTAAATCGAGTGTTCAAGATTATGCCAAAGAACAAATTGAACGATATCGTCAACAATTATTGACCAGAAAAGCAAGTCAACGAGAAATTCAGCGACTCAAAATTGGTTATATTTCCTATTGCCTTAGAACTCATTCAGTAGGGTGGTTAGCACGTTGGCTGATAGAATACCATGATCGTGACAGATTTCAAGTTTATACCTATTTTGTTGGTTATAAATCCCAGGACTATGATCCCTTGCAAGAATGGTTTGCCGAACGAGCAGATTGTTCACGTAAATTAGCCGCCCATAGCTTTGATATTGCAGAACAGATTCAACAAGACAAGATTGATATTCTAATTGACTTAGACAGTATTACCTTAGATACGACTTGTGAGGTGATGGCGCTAAAACCTGCTCCAATTCAGGTGACATGGTTAGGTTGGGATGCGTCAGGCTTAGGAACCATTGATTATTTTATAGCTGATCCTTACGTTTTACCGGACTGGGCACAGGAGCATTATCGAGAAAAAATTTGGCGATTACCTCAAACTTATGTTGCTGTGGATGGCTTTACTGTAGGTATACCAACCCTACGTCGAGAGCATTTAGATATCCCTGATGATGCTATTGTTTATTTTTGTGGTCAGAAAGGTTACAAGCGCCATCCCCATACTATACGGCTAAAAATGCAAATTCTCAAGGAAGTACCCAATAGTTACCTTTTGATTAAAGGGTTAGCCGATCAAGAATCGATTAAAAACTTTTTTAATCACATTGCTCAAGAGGAGGGTGTAGACTGTAATCGGTTGCGATTTTTACCAGAATTTGTTTCAGAGTCAATCCACCGAGCCAATTTAGGTATTGCTGATGTTGTCTTAGATACCTATCCTTACAATGGAGCAACCACAACCTTAGAAACTCTGTGGATGTGCATTCCCTTAGTAACGCGAGTGGGGGAACAATTCTCAGCCCGAAATAGTTACACTATGATGATGAATGCAGGCATTACAGAAGGTATTGCTTGGACAGATGAAGAATACGTCGAGTGGGGCGTTCGCTTAGGTAAAGATGAAGCGCTGCGGCAAAACCTTGCTTGGAAACTACGAGAATCTAGACAAACTGCTCCCTTGTGGAATGCTAGACAGTTTACTCGTGAGATTGAAAAGGCATATACACAGATGTGGCAGAACTACATCGAAACTCATCAATAGTCTGAGAAGACAGAAACAAATGAATGATTCTTACTTCAAATCCCAATTTCCTGTTTCTACTTCAACCTTTCGCTTATTGCTCAAGCTTTCTATTTCATAAGAAGGAATCTTTTCAGCCCCCACCTGCCTAATCGCCTCTCGATTTTCCTTTTCTAAACTAACTCGCCCTTGAAGACGAGGCAAAAGAGCCTCCCACTGCATCGGTGTCAGTTGTCCAACCAAAGAAAGTTCTGAACCTTCAGAAACATCTAACTCTTCTTCCATCAGCAGCGTCATAACCACACCCGATAGAATTAAATCGGCATCTTCCTGAGAAACCCCACGGCTGTCTACCAACAAAGTCATATCACTGTTATCCGGGTGAGTGGCAATTGCTCTAATGACATCAGCAAACTGTTGGCATAACTCCTCCTCTGATAAATTCCAGTCGGGAAAAATAATCAAGTTAATATCTCTAAGTGGGAGATGATTAATATCCCTGGACTGAGCTAATGTCGCTTCT
>CAKZMA010000188.1 GCA_937127375.1 uncultured Coleofasciculus sp.
AAGTTTAAATAACAAAGGAATTCCGCGTATGGTTCGCGGTTACTTCTATGAAATGGCTTGTACAATCGCTGAATGTGCGCGAGTGTTGCAATCCAATGCTCCCTTGATCATGGTAAATGATAATGTTCGCTATGCTGGAGCGAGTATTTCCGTAGATCTTATTCTTTCCGACTTAGCCGAAAAATTGGGCTTTTTTGTGGAAACTATCCTCGTGTTACCCAATGGTAAAGGTAATAGTAGTCAACAAATGGGCGCTCATGGGCGAGAACCGTTGCGGAAATGTATTTATGTGTGGAGAAAACGCTGATGGTAACGGATAAGCTGTTCGGCATTTAAACCTTAATGTCAATAATGACGAAATCCTTGTAGTGCGTTAAGCGAAGCCATGCCGCAGGCTTTGCATCTTGCTCGCTACTAATACCCAATTTAAATGCATGACAGCTTAAGCCCAACAAATGCGGCTAACTTAACGAATGACAATCAACTGGCATCTATATCACGTTGGCTATGCAGTCTTTAAGTATATCTCATCAAGCTGAAAACGACTCTCTAAGTTGAGAAACCGATAAAATGCACGTCAATTGAAATCTGAGGAAAAAACCCAACTCATAGAAGATTTTGTTGGGTAACGCTTACGCTCTACCCAACCTACTATTCCCAACTTAATCCAGTAGACGGATTGCCAGATAGCGAAACTCCTGCAATGATTAAATTATTTCTTATATTAAATACAGTATCCTTCAGTTGAGGGATTAGAGTACTACTGACCTGACTCCTAGACTAACCTCTGTTCCAAGCCCATCAGTATAAACTATGTTCTCCTTAACTCAAAGCAACTCTCGACAACGCGAAATTCTAGAAGTCGTCTTCCGCAATGGTTGGGAGTACATGCGAAAACTGCTGACAGGTAGCAAGGCTGACGACCCCCAATTGCCTCCCCCAGAAGTACTGCGTAACGTGCTAACGGAATTGGGACCGGTTTATGTGAAGCTAGGACAACTGCTGAGTACTCGTCCCGATTTGTTACCTGCTGATTACATTGAGGCTCTCTCGGAACTCCAAGCTAAGGTGCCACCTGTGGCGTGGAGTGAGGTGGAAATATTGCTGCGAAAGCAACTGCGAAAGCCGCTAGAAGAAACCTTTGCTAAGATCGATCCTCGATCTGTGGCTGCTGGTTCTATTGCCCAAACCCATCGAGCTACCCTAAAAAATGGTCAGGAAGTGGCGCTGAAAGTTCAGCGTCCAGGAATTGATAAGGTTGTTCCTCAGGATATTGCGATAATTAAAGGCTTGGCAGATTTAGTCTCACGTACCGAATTTGGACAAGACTATGATGTCGTAGCATTAGCTGATGAGTTTACCAGCGCTCTACAAGCCGAACTCGATTTTACCCAAGAAGCCAGCTATGCTGATCAATTGCGACACAATCTATCCAGGAGTCGCTGGTTTGACCCAACACAAATCGTGGTTCCCGCTATTTATTGGGAGTTGACCACGGAGAAACTGATGGTGATGGAATGGTTAGAGGGTAAACCCATTCTAGACGCCCAGTTTTCTGCCGAGCAAAATGGCGAGGATAACGGTAACGAAAAGAAAAAGCGCCAAGAGATTACCACACTTTTATTTCGTGCCTTTTTTCAGCAACTCTATGTAGATGGTTTTTTCCATGCTGATCCTCATCCCGGCAACTTATTCTATCTCCAGGATGGTCGCATAGCGCTTTTGGACTGCGGCATGGTTGGGCGCTTAGACCCGCGTACCCAACAAATTTTAACCGAAATGTTACTCGCGATCGTGGATTTAGATGCTCAACGGTGCGCCCAGTTAACGCTACAACTATCTGAGTCAGGTCAACCCGTTGTCTTATCAAGGTTGGAAAATGACTACGATCGCATGTTGAGAAAATACTACAACCTCAGCATCTCACAAATCAACTTCAGTGAAATCTTTTATGAAATCTTGGAACTTGCCCGAAATAACCGAGTCCGCTTACCCAGCAATATGGGATTATACTCCAAGTGTCTCGCCAACCTAGAAGGGGTGGCTCGTACTTTTAATCCAGAGGTGAATCTCCTCGACGAAATCAAACCCTTGATGACCGATTTGTTTCGGCGTCAGCTTTTGGGTTCAAATCCCTTGCAAACCTTTCTCAGAACCGCTCTGGATGTCAAAAGTCTCTCGTTGCAATCTCCCCGTCAGATGGAGTTACTGCTTGACCGGATAACTTCAGAAACTTTAAAGTGGAATATTACTATTCGAGATATTGATCCTCTGCGCCGCAGTCTGGATGATTCAGCCAATCGGCTTTCATTTAGTATTTTGGTGGGTTCCTTGATTATGGGCGCAGCAATTATCTCGACAGGAGCGCAAACGAGTCAGCTTTCACTATTGAGTAATATACTATTTGGTGTTGCCAGTTTTTTAGGGTTGTGGTTAATTGTCAGCATCCTCAAGTCAGGACGATTGAAGTGAACAGTCAACAGTCAACAGTCAACAGTCAACAGTCAACAGTCAACAGTCAACAGT
>CAKZMA010000189.1 GCA_937127375.1 uncultured Coleofasciculus sp.
CTGACGGCGATTAGAAATCGCGGCTACACAAACAAAACCCACCTACGTGGGTTTCCAACCTTTTTTGTCAGTCCGCGCAGGCGGACTTTGTTTGTATATGCCTCTCCAATTCCATTCTGAGGGCATGGTGCTAAATTTGAAATCAACTCAAGCGCTGGCGTAGCCACAACGCCAACAGAGGGAGAGCCAGTCGATAATTTTGCTCGGAGCCGTAAATTAAACCTTTGTGTTGTAATCCCGCGATCGCACCTTGCAGACTTCCCCCTCTGGATAGGTAGTGTTTGTTTATATAATCGCGACTTTGGGGCTTGTCAGTCGGATCTAACGCCAGAGATTCCAACAGATGCGCCTGATTCGCCGGAAGCAGCATCAGTAATGACTCGAAAACCATGGATAGGTCAGATAATAGCTCTTGAATTGCCTGCTGGATGTGGCGATCGCGAATTAACCCGTCAGCCACTCGCACCGACTGGAGGCGTCGCACCAGTGCCGAAGCATCGCCTAAATGTCCCTGTACCGCATTGACAAACAATTCTAAGGCTTGCGATCGCGGATCGAATGTCAGCCCTTCGACATGCAGAACCTCCTGCGCCCAAGCCGCCACCACATCATCCGCTAAGGGGGCTAGCTGCACGATTTCTAAACTATTCCCCAGTTCATCAGGATGAATGCTAATTTCCGCGATCGTTGCTACCAATACATAACTCACCTGAGTCTGACGCTCGATTTCTTGCTTCAAAAAATTTTCCCATACCCCATGACGATCCCAAGAACGAATATGGGGGAAGCTTTCCAAAATCAGCACCACCCGTTCACCTGTAGATTCGGCTAATTCTTGTAGGAGTTCCAGTAATCCCTCAAATGCTCTCCATTGTTGCTCTTGACTCTTTACCCGAATCGGTTTTAGCTGCGCTCTACCTCGTCCGTTATCATTGAGGACAAATAATTCAGCCGCCTTGTGTTCAATCCACTCTTCCATGAAAGTGTGAGCCGTTGTACTGAGAAACGTCTGATTGATGCTCTCGCACAACAATTGGACGAAGCGTTGACCATCAGTCACCCGGATACAGTCAACTTCCAGGATTTTCACGCCAACTTCCCGAGCCGCTAGCCGTACCAGACTCCGCCGTCCGCTTCCCGGTACTCCCACAATCAACAGGTTGCCCTCATGGGCTAACACCTGGATGATTCGCTGGAATTGCGCTTGCCGTCCAACCAATTGAAATGGTGTTGATACATCCAAAATGGTCACAGTTTTAGTGTCCTGATCGCAAGAGTAGAAAGGTTTCGGCGGTACACCTTCAGTCCTTCAGCCGCCAACGGTATTCGGCGACTCAGGGCTGAGGTTAAGTATTGACTTGCCACGAATCGGTTCTTTAATCCGGCTATTGCATGTTTTATCATGTCAATCCTCTGCTCAAACCAACCCGTTGGTGTGGTATGAGTCTATCGTTGGCATTGACACTTTCCAATAGTGTCAGTCTTTTATAGCACTATTAAAACGTGCTATAAATGTTTTAGCACCTTTTCACCGGAAAGCATAGCCGTGTTAGAAGCAGACATATTCGCCACCATTCTGGGCGGATTTTGCGGCATAATCTTAAAAAAGACGCTAGCACGGCATCATCCGACCTTAGAAAGCAGCGAGGTTGAGAAATACAATACTCCATGAGTACATTGACGATTGCCTGGATCGCACTACCGATGTTTGTGGGGTTCAGCATTTATCTGTTCCCCAAACTTGACCGATATCTCGCACTGGGCGTCGCCCTGGTTTCGGTTGGATATGCGTTGCAGTTATTATTTGTAGCTAAAGCGCCCTTAACCCTGCAATTATTGGATAGTTTCGGCGTTACATTAATCGCTGACCAATTGAGCGGTTTTTTTATATTGACCAATGCCCTAGTAGCAACCGCCGTTATTCTCTATTGTTGGCACACGAATAAGTCAGCTTTCTTTTATACACAGACGATTATTTTACATGGCAGTGTCAATGCCGCCTTTCTCTGTGCCGATCTGATCAGCTTATACGTCTCGTTAGAGGTTATTAGTATTGCCGCATTTCTGTTAATTGCCTATTCCCGAACCAATCGTTCGATTTGGGTGGCTTTACGTTATATGTTTGTCGGCAATGTGGCAATGCTGTTTTATCTGGTGGGTGCGGTGTTGGTGTATCAGGCGAATTATTCCTTTGCTTATGAGGGTTTAAGCAATGCACCCATCGAGGCAGTTGCCTTGATCGTTCTGGGACTGCTGAGTAAAGGGGGTATCTTTATATCGGGATTGTGGCTACCCTTAACCCACTCGGAATCCGAGACACCCGTATCCGCGTTGCTATCAGGGGTGGTGGTGAAAACGGGCGTGTTTCCCCTGGTACGCTTTGCCTTGATGGTAGAGGCGATCGATCCCATTATCAGACTATTCGGTGTGGGAACTGCACTGCTGGGAGTCGGGTATGCCGTCTTGGAAAAAGATACCAAGCGCACGCTAGCGTTTAGCACCGTTTCCCAATTAGGCTGGATACTCGCTGCACCAGAAGTTGGTGGCTTTTTTGCCCTAGCCCATGGATTGGCGAAATCAACGCTGTTTTTGATCGCGGGTAACTTACCCAGCCGAAACTTTAAGGAACTCAAAGAGCAGCCGATGAATACTGGACTCTGGATTGCCCTAGTCATGGCTAGCCTCTCGATTTCGGGCTTTCCCTTATTCGTCGGCTTTGGCGCGAAGGTATTAACGTTGAAAAACGTCCTACCTTGGCAAGAGATTGTCATGAACCTGGGGGCGGTGGGAACCGCGATGGTGTATGCCAAATTCATCTTTCTGCCCCATGGGAAAGGGAAGCCTGTTCGAGCCAGTTTCTGGACTCCAATCCTATTACTGCTCGGTGCGCTGATTGCCGCAAGTGGGATGTATTTAGATGGATACACCCTGGCAAATATAACCAAAAACCTGGCAATCATCGCCGTTGGATGGTTGGCATACGTTTTGATTTTTCAACGAGTGGTACTCAAACTACCCCGTATGCTTGAGCAATTGGAGCATCTGATTGGATTCATGGGGGTGATGAGTCTAGCGTTGATTCTTCTATTCAAGATGGTATTGGCATAAGGGAGATTAGGGAGATGAGGGAGATAGGGGAGATAGGGGAGATAGGGGAGATGGGGGAGATGTGCCATGGTGCGTCTGGAAAATTAGGAGATAGGGTCAATATGGAAGAACAGGAAAAAAGGAAAGAACTGGTTAAAAGTCATGAAGATTTAGCTGTGTATCAAATGGCATTTGACGTGGCAATGAAAATCTTTGAACTTTCTAAACGGTTTCCTGTAGAAGAACGCTATTCATTAACTGATCAGATTCGTCGTTCTTCACGTTCTGTTTGTGCTAATCTGGCAGAAGCATGGAGGAAACGTCGCTATGAGGCGGCTTTTATTGCCAAATTGAATGATAGTGAAGCTGAATCGGCTGAAACTCAAGTCTGGATAAAGTTTGCTGTCAAATGTCAGTATTTAGATTTAGAACAAGGAAGAGAACTCTATGGGACTTATAATCAAGTTCTCAGTGGTTTGGTACATTTAATTAACAATTCCCATCATTGGATTATTAACAAATCCAAATGACTCCCCACCTTCCCCATCTTCCCCATCTTCCCCATCTTCCCCATCTTCCCCATCTTCCCCATC
>CAKZMA010000190.1 GCA_937127375.1 uncultured Coleofasciculus sp.
GACTAAACGCCACGGCAGAGACAGAAGCTTGATGTCCTGCTAAGGTGTAGAGCAAGTTGCCTGAAGTGGTATCCCAGAGTTTGAGCGTATTGTCATCACTGCCACTGACAATCCTTTTGCTATCGGGACTAAACGCCACGGCATTGACATCAGCTTGATGTCCTGCTAAGGTGTAGAGCAAGTTGCCAGAAGTGTCCCAGAGTTTGAGCGTATTGTCATCACTGCCACTGACAATCCTTTTGCCATCGGGACTAAACGCCACGGCATTGACATCAGCTTGATGTCCGCTGAAGCTATTGCGTTCTCGCACGTCCCCCACTGAGTCATAGAGGCTAGAGTAAACTTCACTGAGGACTGTTCCAACGGAGTTTTGACTGTTTCCGGTAGTTTGGATAGCTTGAATCAGTGGGGTAGCCGTTCCCCAGGGGAGGAGTATTTCAATATTGGCTGCCTCTTCTCGCAAGTGTACCATTGTCGCCAGTCTGCACGACTGTAACCCGAAAAAAGCGGAAACAATTGCCGCTAGGAAGACCACCCCGATAACTCCCCCGATGGTTAATCTTTGTTGGCGGCGGCGGGTTTTGTCCTGTTGGCGGCTAACGTTGATATACTCCTCCGCTACGCCATCGAGCATTCCCAACTCACCATATTTACTCAAATAATCTTCAGCCTTAGCCAGTTTTACCCCAGTAAGCAGCGATTCCATCGTCTTGGGTTTGCCCTCGGCTTTCCACTGCTGCGCCTGAGTTTCAATCTCCCGTTCGACAATCATCGCCTCTCGGTTCTCATCTTGCCAATCCCGCAATCGCTTCCAGTGACGAATCAAGGCTTCGTGAACCACATCAATTTGAATGTTGGATGTTGGAGAGGCGTCTGTTTTCTCAGACTGTGACGCTTCACAAGTAATTAGGCGGTTGTCTGCTCTAGCCAGGATATTGCTAACTTCTTTTAAAATCGCTAAGGAATGATGAGAATTAGGTAAATCCTCCAAGTAAACCTGCCGACGAGTGTCGTAGGTGTCTCCCACCTGCGTCAGTTCCAAAAACAAACGTTGGGCGACAATTTTTTCCTCTGTTGAAAGGTTTTGATAGACGTGTTCGGCACGTTTTTCCAGGGTTCCCTCAATTCCCCCTAATTGTGTGTATGTGGAGAGCCGTAAAAACTGTTCCCCTCGCTTTTGGGCTTCATTCCACAGTTCGGTCAGGGTATATTGCAACAAGGGTAAACTGCCTGGATAATCTTCGACATCATTAATAATCCGTTCTTTTAACTCCCCTTCAATGCCTAATCCCACCCAATCAGCGGGTTTGACAATCGCTTCGGCAATTTCCTCTCGGTTTAAATGTTCGACATTAATGTAGGGTTTATTGATGCACTCCATTAAGGGGCGATATTCGCGCAATCGGCTGCGAAAATCTGACCGCATCCCGATAAATAGGTAGAGGTGGGGGTTTAGTTGGTTTAATTCGATGAGATAGTTGAAAAATTCCTGGCGCTGGATTTCGTTGCACATGGTAAAGGCTTCTTCAAATTGGTCGATTACCATGACGACAGGTTGAGAGGAAATCCCCTCATCCCCCAACCCCTTCTCCCCGTTGTGGGAGAAGGGGAGTAAGAGAGAAGCCTTGACTTGCTGTTGTTCTCCTCTCCCTGGATGGTGAGGGTGAAGCGTTCCTTTTTCTATTACTTCCTTGAGCCTTTCCAGAGGGTTTGCTTGCGGCGAAAACGGTTCTAAGTAAATCCAAGTATCGCTCCCAGGAATATCCTGTCCCAGCTTAAGCTGATACAATAATCCTGCCCGTAATAAGGAAGACTTACCACTACCCGACGCACCCAAAACCGCCACGAAATGGTGTCTCTGTTTAACTCGTCCAATCAGTTGCTGTGTTAACGCACTCCGTCCATAAAATACCGCTGCATCCTCTGGCTTCTCCTTAAAATAAGACAAGGAACGATAAGGACAGGTATTCTCAAACCGTCTTTTCGGCGATGAAGTTGTCAGCAGAATTGCCTGTTGAGAATTCTCCATTAACGGGCGCTGGGATGTCTGCGCCATCCGCGTTTCAATAAAACCTTTTAAAAGGTGACTGGTAACGATACCATCGGGGTAATTCTTCGGGTTTAATCCATCTAGTAGCGCAGTTGTCAATAAACCCTGTTCATGGGGGATTTCCAACCCCGGTTCGTAAGAACGAGTCGCGGTAATCAAGCAGAAGGCTTTATTGGTTGGTTGAAACGCCATCAATTCGCCGCTTAAACAGCAGTCTAGCCAAACAATTACCCGTTTAACCCGACTTTGTTGCAATTGTTCCCCCAACCAACTCAACGAAAGTCCATATTCTCCAATTTGAGGAAATACATCGCTAGTCGCCAAGAATACCTCATCCTTGTCATCAACAGTTTGACGCCACCCATGTCCGGAAAAGTAGAATAGCGCTGTTTCTGATGGTTCGTTGGGAGGCGGCGGATTGAGGAGATTGGAGAGTGCCTCTTGGAGTTCTGCCGATGTTACCATTCCGGTGGGATGGATGCATGCCTCCCCTTTTTGATCCGATTCTTGCGGTAAACACTGGACACGATAGGGTTGATAGCCGTAGTCTCTCAGGTGTACAGCAATATCTTCTGCATCCTTTGCTGCTACCGTAAGGTCATGCAGGGTAGTCATTTGGGGATAGCGATTAATTCCAACCACGAGGGCTTCCCATTCCGAAGTCATAGCACCAAAATTGTAAAATTATGGGGAGGAGATATTTAACCTTGATATCTTCATAAGTAGATCAATTTCTTCCGGACAGTCTCGTTCACTTTCGATACCCTTTTTGTTTGGACAATAGCCATGAACACGCCGATTAACACAACCATCCTAGCATTCCTCCTTGCCCTAGAGGAGTTAGACACGCCCCTGAATGAGGAAGAAAAGAAAGCTTTAGCAGAAATTGCGGATCAACTGGATGTCCAACCCAAAGCGTGGGAAAGCTTTACCCAACCCCTTTTATTAAACATGATTGCTGACAATGAGTCGTTAAATCAACGCTACCAAACTTATAAATCAAAGCTTGATTCTCTGGAAACCATACCGAGTGAACTCTTGCCGACTGTTACCGAAATCGAGCAAGTAAAAGATGGTGCGACGTTAGCGAATACCAAGGGATTTAAACATCAATCTGAAGCCACGGGTTACAACCAACAAATTAATAATGTCGTTATTGTCATCAGTCGGTCTGAACAACCCGAAGAAACGGTGAAAAAATTAAGCTTTACTGAAAAATTAAAACAACTTTTAGGTTAATTGCCAATGGTGCGTTACGCTGCGCTAAAGCCAATGGTTAAAGCTAATGGTGCGTTACGCTGCGCTAACGCACCCTACACACAGCTAAAATTGTGGCATAGATTTTACAATTAAATCGGGCGCACGTCGGTGTTGTAAAAGGGCGCACGTCGGTGCGCCCCTACAGTAATTCAATAACTAATTTGGTATTTTTCAAGCTAATGAGAGAACTTGTTTATCCAACTCTTGATCTGTTTTTGTATGATTTAAAACAGGCGCTGAATACGACGGATGAATTCACCCGAAAAAATCAAGAAATTTTCATCAATAAATTGCCGCAAAATGTGGCAATTGTTGACTCAGATAGGGAGTCCGAATATCTAGAACTTCTTCCCCAAAAAACAGAAGACTTTAAAACCGATAAGGTAGAGGGTTACTATTTCCCTGTCCGCCTTAATGATGTCTACGGCTTGCAAATTGACTGTTCTGTCAACAACCAAATTGAACCTCAACCTGTTGAATGCTTTGGCTGGTTACGATCTGAAATTGAATCCCGATTAAACGAACAACCCATAACCCTCGGACAAGCATGGATGCTTTCGGGTTGGTTACCTAAAGATTCTCCTCAAAACCCTAAAGACGTTGCCCAAGATTGTTATCAAGCGTTCTGCAAAGATGGTAATTGGCAGCGAGATTATCAAGGAGAAGGTACAATTTTCGGCGGCAAAGTTTTCTATCTCTGGCAACCGAACTATGCTTTCAGAGATTTAGCGGATTCTAGTCACCATGTACATTTAGAGAACCACCCTATCCTGATTGCTATTTATCCCAATCTAGAAAGCGCCCAAAAAGCGGCAGATTTTTACCCCGATTGGATGGGGTTATTTTGCTATTATACTAAAATTAATTGGGCTTATGCTCAAAGCCGTTTGATTAAAAAGAATATTTTTGATTATTATAAAAAGATTGAACGCGATCGCCAAACGATTAGCCTTCAGAATCACAAGCCAATCGGTTATGAATTCACTGAATCTAGACTAAATCTTGATAAAATTCAACAAGATATTAAGCAATATAGTAGTGATGTATTGGGACTGGCTTTTCAAAAGCAAATCATTGATATCAATTTCACAAATTATCAAACTCGCCTAGAGATGATTCGACAAAGACTTGATACCGATAGCCAGTTAAATTTTCTGAATAAATTTAGTGATTTAGTTGTCCAAAAATATATGGTACAAATTGATAAAGACTCAGAGAATATGCAGCTCGGCTTTCAGCTTCTCGAAGACGACATCAACACCGTGCGAAGTCGGATTGAACTCGCCAAAGCCGAACGCGATCGCAGCTTTCAAGAATTCGTCGCTATCGTCGGTGCTGGCGTAGCTGGAGCGTCTTTTGCTCCAGCCGATAAAAATTGTCAGCCGATTTTTTCTAGAACAGCTATTATCTGTAAAGTTCCGGTTCTTTTTAGTCTGCTTGTCTTTATAATTGTGGCTGGATTGACGTGGTTGATCCGCAGCCAATGGAAGCGATCTCCTTGACTATACTTCATTGTTTTTGAGAAATACCACTTGCTAAAATACCGAGAATTTTATTTACATCTTTGAGGTAATATTCGCTTAAATCAATGCACAATGTTTGCTCTTCTAATTTGAGAAACTGCCAAATACTACCCGTCGTCACCGCACCGTAAATTGTTTTAATCTCACTTTCTGATCGCTGATTGAAAATTTGGGACGCAACCATTGCCGCCGCACACTGACCTAGTCCAGCATTAATATTCTCTTTTTTGGCTTCTATAATTGTAATGACTGGTGCTGTTACTATCAGGATTTCTGGGGATTTAGTGATAATGAAATCACACGTTCCATTTAATCCTTTGGTTTCATCTACGGTAAAGTCTACCCCAGAAAATAAATTAATCTGCTCCTGTAATTGGCGGCGTAAATCAACTAATATGGGTGCTATAATGAGTTCTGAACGAGCTTTATCACTATTACTAGCTAATGCGATCGGTAGGTTATAGTTGAGAATTTCTGCTAGTAATGTACTGGTGGCTAATTCAGGACTATCGGCGAAAATATCACGTTTTTCTAACGTAGTTAAGCCGAACTCTTGTTTGGCTTTAGTTAAAGTAAAGTCGCTGTAAGACATAAGATGATTATGGGTGGTAACAACAGTTATCCTGATCGCCCTGAATTGGTAGAAATGCCTTAACTATGATCAACAGAGGGTGAGAAAAATTGCGATCGCGCGGCTTGAGTGTCTTGCAGGTGCTGTTCTAAGCCTT
>CAKZMA010000191.1 GCA_937127375.1 uncultured Coleofasciculus sp.
GATGCAACAAGTAGACGGCTTGAAATCAAGGTATAGCAAGGGTTTCAGTTTTGAGAATTGCCACAATCAATTTAGGATTGCTATATATCCACAACCAATATCGAATAATGTGCCACTAAAATCTTTTAAGTGGAAATGGAGGGCGTCTAAAATAGCTTGCCGAACAGCGAAATTGTCCAGTTTACTGGGGATACATTGAGGCTTGAGAAAATCACCAAATTCGGACATCGATTGATTATGAAATCCTAGAAGATATTTTTTTGAATTATGTTGCTGAAAGCTGATAAATCTTTGTTTACATGAAATATTCTATATTAAGATTAGATATTGCTTTTATTCGGATAGGCTTCTGAACCAAGCCGTTCGTGTACTAAAGCCAGTCTTTGCCTACGAGATGGAACAAGTGGTTGTGTTTTGCTCTGTAAAAATTTGCAAATTCTTCTCTTAACTCCACCGTTAGCTGGATAAGCAACAGTGACCAAACCCTCTCGCTTGCCAAGGACTGCATGGGCATAATCTCCTTCATGCCAAACATCAACCTCTTGATAAAGGAAGACTTCCGTTTGTATATCTGATGCCAGATTCACAATTGTGCTAAAATTAATATCCTCATCTATTGGTTGGATTTGAGCGGGGTAGTACTGTCGTAAATTTAGCTGCTTTCGCGGCGTTGGGAAAGAGAGAATGATTCGACCGCAATCACTGCATACTTCCTTCAATGCTTCATGTAGTTTAGCTCTATCCTCAACGGCTATATGTTCATAAACATCCATCAGTATAATTAAGTCAAATTGGCTAGATAATGTGTTTTTTGAAAGCTGCCCTTCAACAAAATGAAGCTGAGGACAAGTAAAAAGTTTTTTGGCTACTTCTATTGATTTTGGGCTAACATCTAATCCCACAACCACCGAATTGGGCCACTTACGAGTCATCCGCCAACAGATATCACCAATGCCACACCCTACTTCCAAAATTCGTTGAGGATTGTTAGGTGTCCATTGTTCAATAGTTTTCCAAGCACGCTCAACACGCTTGTTCCCTTCAACAAATCCTTTGATTTTGCCAGCTATGTGGCTATCGTAATAGGTTTGTATATGTTTAATTGATTGATTCATTAAAGTTAATTTTAGTAGCAGATATCTGACTTTTATGGAGTTAAATTTCGTAATTCCAATAATGCATTAAATCTTCACATATTTCTACAATTAAATCAATGTATTCTTGGGTTAAGTCACTTTGCCAACGATTCAAACCTTTTATTTCATTATCCCAGCTTTTATTCAATTGAATGTCCAGATATGGCTTAGCTTTATCGGGATTAAACTGTATTCCTGTCTCCTTTGCACATTTCGTCAAAACTCCTAATTTATCAACGAAAAAATTTTCATATTTTATATATAAAACTCGATTATATTTTTTTTCATACAACATAGTAGATTCAAGGTATTTCCTCCACCTCCAAGCCAGAGCTTCAACTTGGTTTTTTACACGAATTCCCATCCATGTAACATCAGTAAATAAAGAACTATAACTATTCTTTAAACGTTCAAAAACTGCCGCTACTACATCTCTAGGATCTCGGACACAATAAATTGTATAGAATTTACCAACAAATCGTGTACGTAAGTAAGGAAGTATTGTTGCGAACCCTGGCACTTTTACTATAGAATAAGTTCTTAACTTCCACCACAGTGGTAAAGTCATACCACAACCTGTCATGTAAATTAAAGGATACACATACCAGGATTCAGGTGGATCATCAAGTAATGATAATCCAGAACCGATACTTAACAGTTTACTGATAGCAGTCGTTCCTGATCGCTCACACCCAACAACACAAATTTTCATAACCATTCATTTTTAAATTAACTAACTTTTCTCCAGGTAACTTTATTGCATAAAATAGCACAAGTTCTATTTGAACGGTGAATTATCATACTGTTGCCATAGTTTATAACTCGGAAAGCTGGATAATCAACTATAACATCCCATGCCTTAGTTTGGGTGGACTGATTAATACCTACATCCAATAAATATAAACCTGGTAATAAATTTAGTTCTTCTATACGGCATTCTAAGGTTGTTATTCCAACTTCTAGATCTACCCTATATTCTGAATCCCAAGCTAGAATGGTAGTTACAATATCTCCTGTGCTTTTTTTAATGTTGATAGCAATATTAGCTCTATAAACTTCCCGTTTAACTTCCAAAGTCAAAAAAATTATAAAAGCTTGATTTACTTGTAACTCAACAATTTCTCCTTTCTGCTTGTCCGACTCTAGATATATATTAATAAAATAGACGGGAGAATCACTTAATATGTATTTCCTATAAAACTTGATATTTCCTATTGATTCTAACTGAACCTGTAAGTTGCGATTAGTGTAAAATTCAATAACTTTTGCTGTTTCATCACAGGCTAATATTTTCCCTTCTTCTAAATAGAGACAGTGTTGAGTGAGAGTAGTTACAGATCCCAACTTATGACTGACAAATACAACAGTCCTACCTTCCCTTCCCACCTCCTCCATCTTTCCCAAACACTTTTTCTGAAACTGAGCATCCCCTACCGCCAGCACCTCATCTACAATTAAAATCTCCGGTTCCAAATGGGCTGCTACTGCAAACGCTAGCCGTACATACATCCCCGACGAATACCGCTTAACTGGCGTGTCTAAAAACCTTTCAATTCCAGCAAAGTCAACGATTTCATCAAATTTACTCTTAATCTCAGCCTTACTCATCCCCAGAATCGCACCATTTAAAAATATATTCTCCCGTCCCGTCAACTCCGGGTGAAACCCTGTTCCTACCTCCAATAAACTTGCTACTCGCCCTTTAATCCGAATCTTCCCGGTTGTCGGTTCTGTAATCCGGCTTAAAATCTTTAACAGTGTTGATTTTCCTGCACCGTTACGCCCAATAATCCCAATCCTATCACCCTGCTTCACCTCAAATGACACATCCTTGAGCGCCCAAAACTCCTCATAAGCTGGGTTAGCACTCTGTTTCCCCCAAGGCTTCAGCAACCGTTGTCCAAGAGACTTCGCCCCATTAGCAATCACATCCCGCAGCGCCGTGTAACGTTCCTGCTGCTGATGACCAATGATATATTTCTTACCGAGATTCTCGACCTGAATCACCGTGTCAGACATTACCCATTACCTAGTTCGCTTATCCACTGAAAATACCTATATTACATCCGCAAACGTCCGTTCTACCTTACGAAAATACCACACCCCACTTGCTAATACTCCAAAAACCAATCCTAATGATAGAAGAAATCCTGGCAAATAAATTCTGGCGTCTCCACCTAAAATTGCCCAACGAAATCCATCGATTACCCCGACCATAGGGTTAAGTGAATAGACTAATCGCCACTCTTGAGGCACAATTGTGCTACTAAATCCCACGGGCGAAATATACAAACCAAACTGGACGATAAACGGTACTATATAGCGGAAATCCCGATACTTTACATTAAGTGCCGCTAGCCATAACCCTGCCCCCATTGATG
>CAKZMA010000192.1 GCA_937127375.1 uncultured Coleofasciculus sp.
TCAAGTTGGCGATGTTGCCCAAAAGCTTGATAGTCGTATTGTCCAAGTTTCGGCACAATCCTATCCTGCTAGTTTAGCCAACCCTCAGTTTTAACGACATCGCGTAAATCCCCTTTTGAGTGTGAAATAGGCAACAGGCTTTCATCGGCTAAGGCATAAAGGGGGTTCCAAAGGCGAATTTGGTATAAACTGACGCACTTCATGTTCATGGAATGCCAAAACAATATCCTGTCTAGCAAAAATCTCCCGGTAGCTACCAGTAGCCTACCGGGAGAGACTCAGCATTTTCTGTTTGATTTCAATTGTAGGCTCAAGGACACCGACCAAGAATCCGTAAAATTCAGGAATTTATTCTTTCTCTTAGTTTTAATAAATCAGTATTCATACGGATTGACTTGACAAGGCAGATGTTATACGAATAGCAAAATAATCAAGGGTTTTCTGTAACAACCTGCTCGATGCAAGCTTGTAACTTTTCATAAAGCACCTGGATATAAGGCTCTTCAAAAAGAAAATTATGATATCCGGGAACTTCGTGAACCTCTAATCCTCCACCCGCCATTTTTTCTAATTTTGGTGACTGTTTGAACCATAACTCACTACACAAAAATAAGGTTATCTTACCCGGGTATACTTGGGGAACATAATTCCAATGAGCGGCATAAAAAGCCTCTATTAATTGACGGTGTTTAACTTGAATGGGCAAATCAAAATTTAGGACATTTAATGTGAATTTATTGGTTATTTGCTGATATATCTTGATAATTTTTTTTGTCTTGTGATTGAGGTTATTCTTAATTTTTTTAACCAAATAATCAAACCCAAACTTGCGGAAATTGTGCCAATAGAAATAAACGCCTAACTGACGGGGCTGCCAAATTGTATCAATAAAAGCGAGTAAAGCGACTTTCTGACCTTGTGCCGAGAGTTGTTGTGCCATTTCAAAGGCTATGGTGGAATCCGCACAGTAGGCGGCGATTAGATAAGGTCCTTGAGGTTGGATTTGACGCATATCTCGAACAAATTGCTTGGCAATATCTTGAATGCGTAGAGACGATAATTTTTGCTCATCTATATCCTCAAGTCCAAAAATACTCAATCCATACATGGGTTGTTCATTCCCAAAATAAGTACTTAATTTTTTAGCCGCACCGGGCGAGTTCGCAAAAAACAAGGGGCGCTTTAATCCATGGGGTTGAATGGGAACTATAGAGGATTTAGTACTTATATTTTTTTGAGAACGTAAAGAATTAGCAATTTCCTCAATAGTCGCTAGTTGAAACAGAGTAACCAAAGGAATATCTGTGCCAATTATTTTGTTAATTTGATTAACAAGCTGCACCGCAAGTAAGGAATGTCCGCCTAGCTCAAAGAAGTTGTCCCGAATGCTAATCGGCTGAACACCTAAGACATTTTGCCAAATTTGAGTCAGTTTGATTTCTAGGTCATCTCTGGGAGACACAAACGTTTCAGCTAATTCAAGTCTGGTTTGCTCAGGTTTAGGTAAGGCGCGGCGGTCAACTTTGCCATTGGGAGTTAGAGGAAGAGCATCCAACTGGACAAAAGCCGATGGCACCATGTAATCTGGGAGCTTTATCTTAAGGAATGAGCGTAATTCAGCGGTAATTAATTGGTCTGAATTACAGATACAATAGGCAATTAGACATTTATTCCCCGGTTGGTCTTCTGTGGCAATCACCACAGTATCCTTAACTTGTGGATATTGACTTAATACCGCTTCAATTTCTCCTAACTCAATCCGGAAACCTCGCAGTTTAATTTGATTATCAATCCGACCTATAAATTCGATAGTACCATCGGGAAGATACCGTGCTAAGTCTCCGGTTTTGTACAAACGAGCATTGGGTTGATTGCTAAAAGGATTGGCAATAAATTTTTCTGCTGTTAATTCGGGGCGATTCAGATAACCTCTAGCTAATCCATCACCGCCAATGTAGAGTTCCCCGGGTACACCGATGGGGACAGGTTGGAGATAGGAATCCAGAATATAGATTTGCGTATTGGATAGTGGACAACCAATGGGTATTGTTGTTGCTGTTTCAAAGACATCCTCGACTAGATACCAGGACGAAAATGTGGTACTTTCTGTTGGTCCATAGACGTGCAGTAGTCGCTGGGGAGAACCTTGACTGAGAACGGCTTTTACCCATTTTGGCTCCACGGCTTCACCTCCAAATAGAAGATATCGTAACGATTGGAATGCTTCGGGAACTACACTGGCTATCTGATTGAATAATGCCGTAGTTAAGAACATAACACTAATCTGTTGATGGCGAAGCCGTTGGGCTAATTTTTCGGGGGATAAAACCACATCTTTACTGATGCCAACTAGCTGGGCTCCATTCAGTAGTGCGCCCCAGATTTCAAAGGTAGCCGCATCAAAGGCTGTATTGGAGACTTGGGCGACTTTATCCTCAGATTTCCAGTGAATGTAAGTTGTGTTTTTGACTAATCGGTTGACACCTCTATGGGTAACACATACTCCCTTGGGTTTTCCAGTTGAACCGGACGTATAAATCACATACGCCAAGTTATCAGACTTGACGTTATTCAGCGGATTGTCTTGATTTTCTTGAGCAATGAGGCTCGAGTCTCTATCAAGGCTAACTAGATGCATCCTCGATAATGTTAATTGTTCCAGCCAATGGTTGTGAGTGAGTAAAATTTGAACCTGAGCATCTTCATGCATATAGGTAATACGCTCAGCCGGATAAGTTGGGTCAATTGGCACATAAGCTCCCCCCGCTTTGAGAATCGCCAAGAGTCCAACAATCATGTCGAGGGAGCGTTCCACACAAATCCCCACTAAGCTTTCGGGTTTTACACCTAATGTTTGTAGATAGTGTGCTAACTGATTTGCCCGATTATTCAACTCTCGATAGGTAAGATGTTGTTCATCAAATACTACCGCCACAGCATCCGGTGTTATTTCGACTTGTTGCTCAAATAACTGATGAATACACTTGTCTTGGGGATAATCGGTTTGGGTGTTATTCCACTCCACTAATAATTGATGCTGTTGGGATTCAGCAAGCAGGGGCAATTGGGAAACCGATTGTTCAGGATGAGTCACAATCCCTGCTAATAAGGTTTGAAACTGTTCGCTCATTCGGCTAATTGTTTCCCCAGTCAATAAATCCTGGTTATATTCCCATACTCCGGTTAATCCTTCCTCAGTTTCCTGCATCGACAGGAGCAAATCAAATTTGGCAGTTTTGGTTTCAATGGTTAAGGGCGTTAGGGTAATTTCCGGTAACTCTAAGTTGCCTAGGGGTGCATTCTGTAAGACAAACACCACCTGAAATATGGGACTATAACTTAAGGAACGCTCCGGTTGAATGGCTTCTACGAGTTTCTCAAAGGGTAAGTCTTGGTGAGCATAACCCTCTAACGCTACCCGCTTGACTTGAGCGAGTAATTCATTAAAGCTGGGATTCCCCTCTAGGTTTATCCGTAAGGCTAAGGTATTGACAAAAAAGCCAATTAAGGATTCAATTTCCTGGCGATGACGATTGGCAATGGGAGAGCCAATCACGATATCGGACTGGGAACTGTAGCGATAGAGTAAGGTGGCAAATGCTGCCAATAAGGTCATAAATAAAGTGGCTTCTGCTTTTTGGCTCAGGCTTTTTAGCTGCTGGGTTAACTCCGGATTGAGCTGAAACCGTTGGCGAGTTCCCCGAAAGGTTTGTTGAGAGGGTCGAGAGTAGTCCGTGGGCAGTTCTAATAAGGCGGGACTTCCCTGTAATTGCTTTTGCCAATAACTCAGTTGATTGTCTAAAACCTCTCCAGTTAGCCATTGTCGTTGCCAGATGGCAAAATCAGCATATTGGAGGGGAAGTGGCGCTAAGGGGTTGGGTTTTCCGGCACAAATGGCTTGATATAAACTGGATAATTCTCGAATCAATATGCCCATTGACCAGCCATCGGAGATGATGTGGTGTAGGGTCAAAAGTAAGATATGAGATTGGGGATTTAAGCGCAGGAGTTTGACTCTGAATAACGGGGCTTGGGTTAAGTCAAAGGGGGTTTGCGCTTCTTGTTGTATTAACTGTTGAACTTGAGCCGATTCGGGGTCTATTTGTTGGTCTTGTAGGTCAATAATAGATAAGCTGAAATGGATATGAGGGTCGATGATTTGTACGGGAGCCTCATTGACCAGTTGGAAACGAGTTCGCAGGGTTTCGTGACGTTGGATTAGGGTTTGTAGGCTTTGTTCTAGGGCGTTGCGATTGAGGTTTCCAGTCAGGTGTAAGGCGTAGGGAATATTATAGATGCCACTTCCCTTTTCAAACTGGTCAATAAACCATAGTCGCGTTTGGGCAAAGGATAGGGGAATCTCTTTATCTCTGGTTACGGGTTGAATTGGGGTGGGAATGCTGGGATGAACTTGTTCCAGAAATGTGAGAAGTTCTGGTTTGCGCGATCGCATCTGTGCCAATATGTCAGGTGTGATGGTTCCCTGAGGCGCACTGTAGCGCAAACGACCCCCATCAAGCCATAGTTTAATCTGACGATGGCGCAGTTCGGATACAAAGTCTTCAATCGGTTTCATAGTTCTCCTTGTTCATCGTCACTGATGCTGTCATTGTCGTTATCGGCAAACGGCTGCATTACCCAACGGACTGTTTCAATGCGTTCGCCTAATTCAGCGACTGTCGGTACTTCAAACAAAGCACGCAACGGTAACTCCATTTCAAAAACTTGACGGATACGGGAAATTACCTGAGTGGCTAATAGAGAATGTCCTCCTAACTCAAAAAAGTTGTGATGAATTCCGACTTGTTCGATTCCTAGAACCGATGACCAAATCATTGCTAACTGCTCCTCTGTTGAATTACGCGGCGGGATAAAGGTACTAGAGACTGTCTCTTCTATTTCCGGTTGAGGTAAAGCGCGACGGTCAATTTTACCATTGGGGGTTAGAGGTAACGTATCCAACTGGACGAAAGCCGATGGCACCATGTAATCTGGGAGTTTTGTCTTGAGGAAAGATCGTAATTCATGAGTAATTGATTGCTCTAAATTAGAAATAAAATAAGCAACTAAACGTTTATTCCCCGGTTGGTCTTTTCTAGCAATAACAACGGCTTCCTGCACCTGTGGATGTTGGCTTAAAACGGCTTCAACTTCCCCCAGTTCAATCCGAAACCCTCGCAGTTTGATTTGATTATCAATCCGACCGATAAATTCAATATTGCCATCGGCTCGATACCGTGCTAAGTCTCCAGTTTTGTACAAACGGGCATTGGGTTGATTGCTAAAGGGATTACGAATAAATTTCTCTGCTGTTAATTCAGGGCGATTCAGATAACCTCTAGCTAATCCATCGCCGCCAATGTAAAGTTCCCCGATAACACCAATGGGAACCAGTTGCAGATAAGCATCGAGAAGATAAACTTGGGTATTACTGATTGGACGACCAATGGAGATTGATGAGTCGGTTTCTGGAAGCTGTTTTGGCAGACAATAGCAACAAGTAAATGTCGTGTTTTCTGTCGGACCATATCCATTAATAATCTGAGTTGAGGGTAAAGCCGCCAGTGCTTTTTTGATGGGGTTAACTGAAAGAACTTCTCCGCCTGTCAGTAATTGTTGGACTCCCGATAACGCCTCGGCATCTTCAGCGACAATCGCATTAAATAATGCTGATGTTAGCCATAAGGTTGTGATGTTGTGGGTTTGAATTGCATTTCTTAAGGTCTGAGTTGTTGGTACAGTTTCGGGAAAGAGAACGCACCTAGCACCATGTAATAACGCTCCCCAAATCTCAAAGGTAGCCGCATCAAAGGAAATGGGTGCCATTTGTAACAGTCGTTGTTTGCTATCTAGGTGGACGTAATCGATGCCAAACAAGAGACGAATCACCCCTCGGTGCAGCACTTCTACGCCTTTGGGTTTGCCTGTGGAGCCAGAGGTATAGTTAATGTAGGCTAAGTTATTAGAGGTGACATTAGTAAGTAGATTGTCTGGGCTTTGTTGAGAGATGAGTTGCCACTGTGAATCTAAACCAATTCGTTGAGTATTACCAACGGGAAGTTCTTTGACTAAACTGTTTTGAGTTAACAGCACTCCTACTTGAGCATCTTCAAGCATATAGGTGATACGTTCCGGCGGATAAGTTGGGTCAATTGGCACATAAGCTCCCCCCGCCTTGAGAATCGCTAATAGTCCAACTATCATGTCGAGAGAGCGTTCAATACAAATCCCCACTAAGTCTTCGGGTTTCACCCCTAATGTTTGTAGATAATGTGCTAATTGATTGGCTCGATTATTCAACTCTCGATAGGTCAGTTTTTGTTCATCAAACCAGACCGCGACAGTATCAGGAGTTTTCTTAACTTGCTCCTCAAACAAGTGGTGAATGCACTTGTCTTTTGGATAATCAGTCTGAGTATTATTCCACTCTACTAATAACTGATGCCGTTCAGCTTCTGTTAAAATTGGGAACTGGCTAATTCTCTGTCCTGGGTTAGTAACAATCCCCTCCAGCAATAGTTTGAAATGACTCCCCATTCGGGTAATCGTTTCCCCATCAAACAAATCCGTATTATATTCCCACACTCCCTTTAAGCCTTGTTCAGTTTCGTTGATTGAGAGGAGCAAATCAAATTTCGCTGTTTCGGTGTCAACGTCCAAAGATGTCAGGGTTAAATCGGGTAATTCCAGGCTACTACTGGGAGCATTCTGTAAGACAAACATCACCTGAAACAAAGGACTATAACTCAAAGAACGCTCCGGTTGCAGTTCTTCGATGAGTTTCTCAAAGGGTAAGTCTTGGTGATCATAGGCATCTAAGGCTATCTGCCGTACTTGACTTAGTAATTCGTTAAAACTGGGATTGCCCTGTAAATTAATCCGTAATGCCAAACTATTGGCAAAAAAGCCAATTAATGGCTCTATTTGACTGCGATTGCGGTTAGCAATAGGAGAGCCAATGACGATATCCGATTGGGCGCTGTAGCGGTAGAGTAAGGTGGCAAACGCTGCCAATAGGGTCATAAATAAAGTAGTTTTTGACTGTTGGCTTACTATTGTTAATTTTTGCGTGAGTTCAGCATTAAGCTGAAAGTATTCCCGTCTGCCTTGAAATGTCTGTACGGGTGGACGAGGATAATCAGTTGGTAGTTCTAATAATTGAGGTGCATCTTTTAATTGTCCTTTCCAATAATTGACTTGTTTACTTAAAACTTCACCCTGTAACCAGTCTCGTTGCCAGTGAGCAAAGTCTGCATATTGAATGGATAATGGCGATAAAGGATTCGGTGTTCCCTTACAAAATGCTTGATATAAACTGGATAATTCCCGAATTAAAACACCCATTGACCAACCATCAGAGATGATGTGGTGTATTATCAAAACTAAAATATGGGATTTTTCGTCTAAGTGGAGTAAAGTGACTCGTAGTAAGGGGGCTTCAGTTAAATCAAAGGGTTTTTGAGCTTCTTGCTTAACTAATTTTTGAACTTGAGCAGATTGTTCGTCTATCGGCAAGCTTTGTAAGTCGATAACTGGCAACGTGAAGGAAAGTTCAGGAACAAGGACTTGAACAGGAGAATCCTTAACAACTTGAAAACTTGTGCGTAGAGTTTCATGACGTTCTACTATGACTTGGAAGGCTTGTTCTAGAGTTTTGAGGTTGAGTTGACCACTCAAATGTAGCATTCTATAAATGTTATAGATAGCACTTTGACCTTCGAGTTGGTCGATAAACCACAATCGTTGTTGAGCAAAAGATACAGGGAGGTTTCCCTCTCTGGAAATCGGCTGAATTGATTCTTGAGAATTTCTATTGGCTTGATTAAGAAAGGCAATAATCTCTGATTTGCGTTCAAAAATTTCCGCTTTTAAGCTGGGAGTGAGAGCGCCTTGGGGAGCTTGGCAGCGCAGGCGATCGCCATCGGCAGATAGTCTAATGTTTAGACTGCGAATATAATAAAGAAATTCAATAGTATTCATATTTCAATCTCCTCTAATCCTTGATCTAAATTAAGTTTAGAATCTTGTTTTGCCCAATTGAGTGTTTCAATCCGTTCAGCTAATTCAGCCACAGTAGGTGCTTCAAACAAAGAACGCAACGGCAACTCCACTTCAAAAACTTGGCAGATACGGGAAATCACCTGAGTGGCTAATAAAGAATGTCCTCCTAACTCAAAAAAGTTATCGTATACTCCTACTTGCTTAACTCCTAGCACTGGTGTCCAAATCTGAGCTAATTGTTTCTCTGTGACCGTGCGTGGAGGAATAAAGTTAGTTGAGAGTGTATCTTCTATTTCCGGTTGAGGTAAAGCACGGCGGTCAACTTTACTATTGGGCGTTAGAGGAAGAGCATCCAACTGGACAAAAGCTGATGGCACCATGTATTCCGGTAGCTTTAACTTGAAAAATGAGCGTAATTCATCGGTAATCGATAGTTCTGAATTAGCCACAAAATAGGCAACTAGACGTTTATTCCCTGGCTGGTCTTCTCGAAGAATAACTACAGCTTCCCGCACCTGTGAATATTGGCTTAAAACGTTTTCTATTTCCCCTATTTCAATCCGGAATCCCCGAATTTTGACCTGATTATCAATGCGACCAATAAATTCAATATTGCCATCTTTGAGGTAACGTACTCTGTCGCCAGTTTTGTATAGGCGTGTGTTTAGGTTGGTACTAAAAGGATTGGCAATAAACATTTTTTGGGTTAATTCGGGACGGTTGAGATAGCCTCGTGCTAAGCCTAAACCGCCTATGTGTAATTCGCCAAGAATACCGATAGGAACGGGTTGTAAATTGCCATCTAGGATATAGGTTTGGACATTGGCAATGGCACGTCCAATGGGTATTTCTTGGTTGATGGGGGTTGAGGGTGTTATGGGGTACGTGGTAGCAACGACTGTTGCTTCAGTGGGTCCGTAAGTATTGATTAATTGAGGAGAATTCCCCACACGCTCCCGCCACAGTTTCACGGATTCCGGTAAAGCTCGTTCTCCACCAATAATCACGACTCGCAGAGATTCGGGTAGCACCACGTCAGGTGTAGTGAGTTCAGACAGGATTTGCTGCCAATAGGCTGTTGGCAAATCTAAAACGGTTAGTTTCCTCTTGTGACAGGTTTTCAGGAACGTGGCGACTGAAGCCAACATTTCATCGGTTCGCAGTACTAATGTCCCCCCAACTGCCAGACAAGGATAAATTTCTTCAGCAGCAGCATCGAAACTAATCGAGGCGAATTGTAAGATGCGATCGCTCTCAACTATCCTATATTCAGAAATGGCTGCCTGGGTAAAGTTCACCAAGGATTGATGTTCAATCATCACGCCTTTGGGTTTTCCCGTAGAACCGGATGTGTAGATGACATACGCTAAGTTACTCGGTGTAACTTGGCTAATTGGGTTGTTGCGACTTTCTTGAGCAATTGTACTCCAATCTCGATCTAAACAAACCTGATGTATAGTTGTGCTGGAAAACAGAGGTTGGAACTTATCCTGAGTTAATACAAGTGATAGTTGTGCATCCGATACCATATAATTTAAGCGTTCTATCGGATAAGTTGGGTCTAAGGGGACATAAGCACCACCTGCTTTGAGAATAGCCAACAGTCCGATTAACATTTCCAGAGAACGCTCTACACAAAGTCCCAGCCGGGTTTCAGGTTGAACTGCCAATTTTTGCAGGTAGTGCGCGAGTTGATTCGCCCGTTCATTTAATTCCTGATAGGTTAGGTGTTGATTGCCAAACTCTACCGCAATAGCATTGGGATTTTGTGTCGCCTGAACTTCAAAGAGTTGATGGATGGATACATCTTGAGAGGTCTGGGTTGGAGTTCTATTCCACTCCACTAAAATTTTATGGCGCTCTTGGTCGGAGAGCAAATTGAGGTTAGCCAGAGGTAAGCTAGTGTCCGTGACAATATGTTGAACAAAGGTCGTAAACTGCTCGATTATTCGGGCAATGCTATCCGGATCAAACATTCCTGAATTATAGACCCAAGAGCATTTTTCCTCATTTTCTGAGACTCTAAATGTCAAACCATTGGTCGATGGTTGTGTTGCATCATCTCGTTTTTCTACGAGTTCTATACTCACGGGAAACTTATGCCCAAAACCTTGCTCTCGGAGTTCTCGCAGTTTGGGATACCTCAGCAGAATATCTCGTGAATACGTCTTGTGCTTTTGCACCCATGCCACCTGTTGGATGACGGCATCAAAAACCTCCTCGAAACTTTGTTTGTCACTTATATTGATGGGAAAAGGAACCTCACTCGCAAAAAAGCTTTCTAGTCCGGCTAATTGCTGATTTAGCTGGCTCTGCTTTAATCCCACATCAAAACAATCTACCTCATTGATACGAGCCAAATAAGCCACAAAAGCCGCAATTAAAAAGTTTTTCGGCGTCCATGATCCTTGATGATTGGCGAAAAATCGTTTTACCGGATCGGGGATTAACCAATCTTTACTCGTTACCTCATAGACGGGTGACTGAGATGATACGGTTAATTTTGCCGAGGGAATTGTAATTGGCTTTAACGTGGCTAACTGTTCTACCCAGAATTTTTCATGTTTAAAAAACAAAGTTTCAAATTTTTCCAGGCGTTTGACTAAATTAGGTTCAATATCCTGAAACTGATCTCCAACTTGTAACCCATACTTGCTCACAAATTCAGAAATAGATAGGGGTTTACCCTCTATCGTTAGTACCTGGAGGAGTAAAATATCGTGACTTGCGGTAGAAACTTTTAGGGAATTCGGTTGGATAGCGACTAGGGTTCCAGGCGGTAAACTAGAGGAATCATCAAGAACTTTAACTTGGGAAACAATTACAAAGTCATTCCCTATGGCTAGCTTAGGCATACCTAGCCAATTTTCATAGGAACCAAAATCTAAACCCCGAACAAAAGCATCTATTTCATTGGCATGGAGACGCCAGAAAATCAAACATCCGGCACTCGGTTTTTGGGAAATTGAGAAGTAGCTACGCTGATCTAGATCTTGTTGAGTGACAACAACTTGCTTGGCAGATAGATCATCAATTAACTGACTAAAGGATTGGAGAGTCAATTCATAACATTTGCCGTTGAGAGTAAAAGCCGTTTCATCTTTGGCGATATTGATGGAACTCTGCTTCACGATATCACCTGCGTCAACTACTTTGGTTATTTTATGCCAGGTAACTCCATGACTTTTTTCTTGATGAATAATAGCCCAAGTTGGAGCATTACGTCCAGCGAATTTTGGCAGCAGAGCATCATGACAATTAATCGCAAATTGACGCGGTAATTCTAGTATTTTTTCGGGTAAAATAACTAAATTATGGATACTAAATAGGTAATCAAAATGCTGCTGACTTAGAAAGTCTACAAAATCATTTTTTATCTCAATGTAAGGAATTTGTCGGCAAATCGCCCAGTCAGCGATCGCGGCTCCACTGGAAATAACACCGAAGAGTTGATGTCCGCGTTCTAAAAGACTATTGGCACAAGGAATTAATAACGATTCATGTCCGATGAGATAACAACTAAATGTCTGATCAGTTGAAGTTGTGCGGTCATGATTGGTTGCAGCTATTAATTCTAAGATTTGCCGCTCCGGAGCCACCACAACCTCTTCTAGCAAGGATTGGAAACGAGCCGTCATCCTCTCAATGGTTGGCTGATCAAATAAATCGATGTTGTACTTGAAAAGACAGGCTAATCCTTCGGTTTTCTCAGCTATTTCCAGAGAAAGATCGAGCATTGCTATACCCGTTTCTAAGTAAAAATTTTCAGTTTTTATTCCTTGTATTTCAAGATTATAATTGGGAAAATTTCTGAGTTGGAATAACACCTGAAACAGGGGAGGGCGACTTAAATCTCGTTCAGGTTGCAGTTCCTCTACTAATTTCTCAAAGGGTACGTCTTGATGTTTATAGGCGGCTAACGCTACCTCGCGTACCCGATTCAACAGTTCCCGAAACGTAAGATTTCCCTGTATCTGTGTCCGCAAGACTAAGGTATTAATAAAAATACCAATTAGCTTTTCCGTTTCCGTGCGATCGCGTCCAGCAATAGGAGTCCCAACAATGATGTCATCCTGACCCGTGTAGCGATAGAGCAGCGTTTGAAATGCTGCTAACAAGGTCATAAATAATGTTACCCCTTCCCGTTGACTCAATGCCTTCAGTGCGTCACTCAAAGTTCTAGGTAAGATGAGAACTTCTTTAGCACCTCGGAAGGTTTGAATGGCTCCACGGGGTCGATCCGTGGGTAATTTTAGAACAGGTAATTCATCCCCTAGTTGCTGCTTCCAGTAAGCGAGCTGAGACTGTAACCTTTCTCCCTGAAACCTTTGTCGCTGCCATTGAGCAAAATCAGTATATTGAATGGGTAATTCGGGTAAAGGGTTGGGTTGACCTGTCGAAAATGCTTGATAAAGTGCGGCAAGTTCCTGAATGAAAACCCCCATTGACCAGCCATCAAAAATAATGTGATGGAAGGTAATTAATAAAATATGTTCTTCCTGAGCTTGCTGTAATAAAGTAGCTCGAATTAAAGGCAATTTAGATAAATTAAACGGCTGCTGTGCCTCCTGAGTTGCCAGACGTTGAACTTCCCCTTCTTGCTGGTTTTGGGGTAAATTGCTCAGATCTATAATCGGCAGACTTAAGGTCAACGTCGGCACAATTACCTGAGTCGGTTGTCCATCGACTGCCGGAAACTTGGTGCGTAAAATGTCATGACGACGTATAATCTCGTTGAGACTTTTTTCTAGTACAGTGACATTTAATTGACCCGTGATGTGAATATTAGAAGGGCGATTATAAGCGGGATTTCCCGGCTCAAACTGGTCAAGAAACCACATTCTGACTTGGGAAAAAGACAGGGGAGCTGAGTCGCGATCGCGAAGTCGGGGGATAGACGTTTCAGCAGCAGTCTGAGCCGCTTTTTGTTTCAGTCGCTGTTCGAGTAATGCCCGTTTCGCAGGTGAGAGTTGGGCGATATAATTGTTAATATTGTTATGGGTCATTGGTTATGGGTCATTGGTCATTGGTCATTGGTCATTGGTCATTGGTCATTTGTTATTTGTTATTTGTTATTGCTAACCAGATTTTGATTCAACAGTGCCGTACATTCCCCTACCCCTATTTGGGTTTTCGGCAAAAATCCATCTTGTTCTCGCAGGACTTTCATTTCCGATTCCAATGCTGTCTGAGCTGCAAATAGACAAGGAGTACTATAGTTAACTAGAGAAACACCTGCTTCCTTAAGTTCACTTAAACTACAGATTGGCGATTTACCCCCAGCAATTTGGTTAAATACAATTGGCTTATCCAAATGATGTTTGAGGGTTTTAATCACCTCTAAACTTTTAATCCCATCCGCCAATATTGCATCGGCACCTGCTTCAGCGTAAGCTGTGGTTCTTCTGAGAATATCATCCATCTCAGTAGCATCGGTTCGCGCCACCACAACCAAATCTTGCCGAGTTGCTAGAACTCGTTTTAATTTCTGCAAAAAATCCGGCAATTCCATTAACAGTTTTCCCTCAAAGTGACCACATCGTCGCGGTCGTTTTTGGTCTTCAATAATGACACCAGCAGCACCAATCGATTCCAACAGAGACACAACATGACAAGCCACTTCAGTATCCACATACCCGTCATCAATATCCACAAGAATATGATGCTGCGGTAGCACGGTTTTTACCCGTTGAACAAACGCGACAATATCAGACCAGGAAATAAAGCCAATATCCGGTAAGCCGTAATAACTGGCAGCAAAACTAAACCCACTAATAAAAATACTATCATAATACTTTCCCGCAATGGATGCCGAAAACACATCATAAACCCCCATAAACGGAATAATATCTCGAGTCTTCAAATCTTGGCGCAATTGACTGCCTAAATGATTGTTCATATTTTGAATAATTTCCGTTAAAATCCTAATCACCCTGTCAAGATGAGAGAAGGAACTTTTCTGTGTAATCAGTGGGAATAAGCTCTCACCTCCCTACCCCCATTTGGACAGTAAATCCGTGAAATCAGTGTTTTGACAAATAACGATCTGTCCACCTACTTACATCGGCTCCAACAGTTGTTGGGCGTCTTCATCGGAGAGATCGTCTATTTCGGTTAACAGATTGGCTAACTCCGCAGACTCCATAGCTTCTGCCTGACATTGGGCAATTTCTACCGCCATGCGAGCAACCGTAGGGTGTTGAAAAAACACCAAAAACGATAACTCGACTTGGAATGCTTCTCGCACCCGATTGGTAATTTGAGTGGCGAGAATCGAATCTCCACCCAACTGGAAAAAGTTGTCATGAATTCCCACAGATTCCACTCCTAACACCTGAGACCAAATTTGCACTAACTCCGCTTCAATTCCCGTGCGCGGGGGAGTATAAACAGGGCGGGGTGCAAGTGGATCAGAAGCAGTAAGTCCCAGTTTTTTTGCCAAACCAATTCGTTGCCGTTTGCCCGTAGGTCCTTTGGGAATTTCATCAACAAATAGCACCACACGGGGAACTTTAAACTCCGCCAACCGCTCGGCAGCAAACACTTTGATGTCCTGCTCAGTTACTGATGCATTGTCCTGCAAAACGACTGCCACGGCTACATCTTCACCTAACAAGGTATGAGGAGCGGCGAATGTCACAACTTGATCTATAACCGGATGATCCAGTAATACTTCATCAACTTCACGGGGAGAAAATTTTTCGCCGCCTCGGTTAATAATTTCCTTGATTCGCCCCTTCAGGACTAAATACTGATCGGCATCTAAATACCCCAAATCCCCGGTGCGAAACCAACCCTTAGTAAAGGCTTTTTCATTAGCGTCGGGATTATTTTCATAGCCTTGAGTTACATTTGCCCCGCGAATCACCACTTCTCCAACGGTTTCTAAAGGGAGCAAATTGCCGACTTCATCCATAATCCCTAATTCTGGACCGGCTGCAATACCAACAGAACCTGGTTTTCGGACTTGAGGCGGTAACGGATTACTTGCCATTTGATGAGAGGCTTCCGTCATCCCATAAGACTCAATCACCGGAGCCTTGAATGCCTCCTCTAACGCTGCCATAATTTGAGGGGGTAAAGGTGCTGAAGAGGAACGAATCAACCGGATGGGAGAACGTTCGATGACTTCACGATTCGCTTCCACCCGTGCCAATATCCCTTGGTGCATGGTGGGAACTGCTGAATACCAGGTAGGTTTAAATTCATCTACCCAGGTAAAGAATTGAGGCGCATAAAATCCCGGACTACAAACCACACTCGCCCCCGCACTCAGGGATGACAGCAAGGCACCAATTAAGCCATGAATATGAAACAGAGGCATAACATTCAAACAGCGATCGCTCGGTTCTAGATTCAGGGCGACACGAATGTTCTGTGCAGAGGTGCAGAGGTTACGGTGAGTCAATGGCACCATTTTGGGGCGGGATGTGGTACCGGATGTATGCAGGACTAAGGCTATATCATCAGGTTGGGCAAATTCTCCCGGATTCAGATCACTGGGTTGACTCCCTGTCAGGCTAAACAGTCCGGCTGCGGCGTCGAGTTGAGGCGAAAGTTCTAGAATGGGAATTCCCCGTGCTTGGGCAACCTCTTTAGCGGGTTCAGCCACTCCCGACTGGGTAATCAAAACTTTGGCATTGAGATCCGACAGATAAAAGTCAAATTCCTGGGCGCGATAGTTGGGATTCAGGGGGGCGCACGTTGCACCAGAGGCTACCCCCAGGAACGCCATCGCCATTTCCGGACCATTAGCAAGAGCGATCGCCACTCGGTCATTACGACTGATACCCATGGCGTTTAAGGTGGTGACAACCTGCTGTATATTATGCCCAACCCCCTGATAGGTAAGGGGAATACGTCCAGGTGCAGTTATGGCGATCGCCTCCGGATTTTTCTGTTCCTGATGTCTTAATAGATTGGGAATACAAAGATTAGCTGAAAACTCCGAGGGGTATTGGTCAACACGATTCATAGTTATGCCAGGTTAATTAATTATTTATTTACAAATTGCTGACTATCCGGATTAAGACTATTTTTTCGCTTACAGATACTTTAATCTGATTACATTTAACTTTTAGTCTTACTATTTCACAGTTTAACTATGCTAGATTTAGCTAATTTGTAAAAATCAGCTCAAAACCTTCATTTAGTTGTACAAATGATTTAGACAAAATTTTATTTTTGCGTCACATCTTTATCGGTTTTAACTCTAAGTCGAGGCTAATGCAAAGTAACTCGGCCGAATTCTTAATCAATCTTTACGATTTTTGACAAAATCCGACACATCGAACTAGTGCAGCGCGGCAAAAATACTTGAGCAGCTTCGTAGATACGATGAAGCAGGGGGAGCAGAGGG
>CAKZMA010000193.1 GCA_937127375.1 uncultured Coleofasciculus sp.
AAAGATTGCCAGTCGAGCTTTTGGCGCTTAAGTTGACACGCATGACAGACGTGTGACCTTCCCCTTAGCTGGCGGTTCAGGGAAATAAACTCTAAAACTCAAACAAACTACTTATCCAGATGATTGACTATTTTTCCAAAGTTTTATACGTCCTAACGGGAAGTCGCAAAAGTCTTATCTTCCTCTTACTAATATTTATCTTTACCTCAATTCTAGAAGCCTTTGGCATTGGCTTAGTCGGACCCTTCATCAGCCTAGCGACTAACCCCGAATCGATTCAAAGTATTACTGTACTCGACTGGGCTTATCGAAAGTCAGGATTTGAGACACCTCAGCAATTTATCCCCATCGTCGGATTTATAATTATTGCAGTTTTTTGTATTCAAGCACTGCTCTATTTCCTGACTCAAACCTATATATATCGATACACCCATAAGCAAAAATCAATCTTAATATCTCGGTTACTCAAGGCATATTTAAAAGCACCTTATACATTTCACTTAAATCAAAACACAGCCAGTATTATTAGGAATATCATTACCGAGACAAACATGTTTACAAATGGTTGTTTGCTCGCGTTACTCATATTTGTAACCAATGGGATTGTGATTTGCGTTTTAACAGGATTAATGGCATATAGCAATTCCCTGCTCTTGGTCATGGTTTTGGTTATTTTAGTCCCCACATTTTTGTTATTTAGTAAATTGGGGCATAGATTTAAGCGATGGGGCAGAATCCAATCGCAAACTCAAAAAGAAATGATTGGTACGATTAACCACGGTCTAGGTGGATTAAAAGAGACACGGGTGATTGGCTGTGAATCCTATTTTGAAAATCAAATAGACCAACAAGCTCAAAAATATGCTAGAGCTGCTACTTTATCACAAGCGTCTAATATATTACCGAACATTTTTATTAAAACCAGTTTAATTGTATTTGTGGTTCTCTTTGTCTCTCTGTTTCATGTTTTCTTCACGGAAAGCGGACAAGATTTGACGGCTGTGATGGGTGTTTTTGCGGTGGCGTCAGTACGCCTAATCCCAGCATCAAGTCAATTTGTTCAGTCAATGGCAAAAATGCGAACCTCTAGCTATGCGCTGAATATGCTCTACTTAGATCTGAAGGAAATAGAGAAACAGAGAATTCACAATCGTCTTGAAAGCCTGCCAGATGCAAGGGTCAATGGATCAGCTCATGCTAAAAATAAAGGTAATCAAACGCTTAGCTTTGCCAATCAAATTGAGCTGATTAATGTTACTTATCGGTATCCGGAGGCTTCAGAACTGTCTCTTGACCAGATTTCGTTTAAAATTAAGAAAGGAGAATCAATTGCCTTAATTGGCAAATCGGGAGCGGGAAAGACGACTTTAGTGGATGTGATCTTAGGGCTGTTGGATCTAGAGAGTGGAGACATTAAAGTCGATGGTGTATCCATCTATGATAATCTGCGTTCTTGGCAAAATCTTGTCGGGTATATTCCCCAGTCGATTTTTCTGACTGATGATACAATCGAACGGAATATTGCCTTTGGTGTTCCTGATGATCAGATTGATCAGGAACGGTTGTATAAGGCGATCGCAGCCGCGCAGCTTGAGGAATTGGTGGAGCAATTGCCCGATGGGATCAAGACGGGGGTAGGTGAACGCGGAGTACGCTTATCCGGGGGACAACGCCAACGGATAGGGATTGCGAGGGCGATTTATCATGAACGGGAAATTTTGGTACTGGACGAAGCGACGGCGGCATTGGATAATGAGACAGAGAGTCGGGTAACGGCGGCGATTAACGCTCTGGCGGGGACGAAAACCCTGATTGTGATTGCTCATCGCCTGTCTACGGTTGAAAACTGCGATCGCGTTTATAGGTTGGAGAAAGGGAGGGTTGTTAAATCTGGAAGTTATCAGGAAGTCGTATTGGCACAGGAAAGTTAGTGATTAGCAGTAAATGAACTGGAGAACATAAATTCATACCTATTTATTTAATGAGGTTTAGTGAGGCAATAAAATCAAAATGTTTTGTATTTTAGAGCAAGGCTGTTACATTAATGAATCCCTGACCTTAAAAAAGAAAGCTCTATTTAATACGGAATTTAGCGATTTTTATCGACTAAATTGGCAAAATCCCGATCAGGATCCAAATAGCTTTATCAAAGATGATTTTTTGAAAGAAAAAGCAATAGTATGGAGTCAAGGAAGAAGCCTGCTATATGAAAGAGTTCCCAAAAACTATGACTACTATATTTTTGTAGACGATGACATTGAATTTTATTCTAGCGGGGATAAAAACATAGCGGTGCAAATAAAGGAATTTTTAGATGAATATAAGCCTATCACAGGCACATTTTACGATCCAGATCAGCGGAATTTTGCTCTATCTGGTATTGACAAAGAAACCTGTATTTCTCGGAAAGCTTTCCCCATTGCGGTTTACGACCAACAAGTTCAAATTTTTACGAAAAGCTTCGCTGATTTGATGTTTCCAGCTATCTATCATGGTGCAATTGCTTGTATGATGTATCCTCAGTGGCTATGCTATATGCTTTTTCCGTTAAAACAAATTTGCTTTAGTGAAGTTCAGGTGAGTAACATCCGTCACAAGAGTGACTTGATTCATGGGGGAAGCGGATATGGAGCAAAAGCTCCACAATTCTATCGTCCAGCTGAATTAGTCTGGC
>CAKZMA010000194.1 GCA_937127375.1 uncultured Coleofasciculus sp.
CAGTAATCGCCCCGAAGCGACAGTTACAGCCGCTAATCCCTCACCTGATGAAACGATTTCCTCATCGACTGAGCCATCCCCTGATTCTCCCGGTAATTCAACTCCCCAGCAAAATTTTTCATCGCCTCAGACGCCAGCAGCTAACCGGGAAGATTATCGTTCCATTGATCTATCCCAACAAGCAGATAGGACGAGTTTAACCGGTAGCAATCCAAACGCGATCGCACTCTCGGCGTTTGGTAATAGCGACGCTGACACGGATTCAGCCACCGTGGATGTCTCCTATCCTCAACCGGATCAGGCAATTGTGATTCTGACTCAAACTGGATTAAAGGGTGATTCTGTGCAAGATATCCGCTATCGCGTTGAGTTCCAGAAAAATCCCTCTGCTCAAGCTAACGAACAATGGCAGATGATTTGGGCAGGATCTCAGTTCAAATGTTATCCTGGGCGCGGTCATCAAGACTGGTCACCTGAACTTTGTTTGTGATGGGAGGCAGAGTTGTGATGGGAGGCAGAGCCTAGGAACGAGGTGTACCTGATCGCAGAATCTTCCTAATTACTGGGCGTCGAAACTGTTGCCTGTTGCCTGTTCCCTGTTCCCTTGCCTCACCGACATCCTAATGATTCGCGAGTCTCTACTCCCGTTTTCGAGTTAACGCCACTGGCTCTAGTACAGAGATTTTGGACTTGCACGCGATCTAAAACCGCATTGCTGAAATCAGCACCGGTGATATTAACATCATCCAAGCGAGAACCTAACAAAATTGCTTCCTCTAGAACCGCATCACTCAAATCCGCCCCTTTGAAGTTAACTTTATAAGCAATGCTGTATGAAAAATCTGCACCCTGTAGATTAGTGTCAGTCATCGTGGAATCACTAATCACCACACTGCGTAAATCGGTATTGCTTAAATTCGTTTGCGTCAGATTCATTTTAGATATCTCCAGTTCAGCTAAATTTTGACCAGAGAAATCCATGGCACTCAGATCAGATACACCGTCATTAATAAGCTGTCGGGCAGAGGGATTAGCAGCTTGGGCAGATAGGGGAACTAAAACCAAAACCAACGCCAAAATTAGAGCAGCGAGTCCTTGAATAGACTTAATAATACTTACTTTCATAACCACGGTTGCCGAAAACATCCTTTCTGGTGTACCTTACGCCAAATCTTAACCGCATCGGTATAACTGATAGGGAATACCAATCCGGTAATGTTGACTCGGATCAAGGATACAGGTTTTTTGGTTCGCGATCGCAAGATTTTGGGGATAGTCTCGCCGCTTCAAGCCGGGAGCGATTACCCATAGATTCAACGGAGACACAGAAGGTACGGCTAATTCCGATAACTGCTGCCAGACTCGATCATATCCCTGTTGGCGACTTAAAAATGCTATTGTGCGATCGCCCTCATGACTCCCACCCTCTGGTAAGTTCTCCAATGCCAAGGCAAAGCTCAATCCTAATCCTACATCCTGAAGATCGTTATATCCCATCACCATGATCAGGGGAACCGTGGGTTCAATTGTCATATTTTGCGCCACCTGCTGAGGATGATAGGGTTTGAGAAACACCAAATTAGCCACAACACAAACCGTACTCACCAGAGAAATAGCCAAGGGTAAGATGATTGCCCATTTTCCCTGTACCCCTGCACCCCTAAGCCCAGACGCGCCATGGCGCGTCTCTACGTTTACGGTTAAACTCGCGGCTAATAGCGCACAAATCGCCGGATAATAGACAAAATTATAACGGGGGACAATGGAAATATCCTTACCGAGTAGGTAAATAATTGCTAGAAATTGCAGCAATACAGCCAAAGTAAACCCGAATAGGGTAAACGTCGCTAACTGAGTTGAAGGCTGATGCAGCAGTCGTTTAACTCCCACGCCTCCCCGCCAAATAATCCACCCCCCCAATCCCAACGTTAATCCTCCCATGGGTATCACAATCCATAAGGGTTGATTTTCCACGGGTAAAGCAATCACCATCAGCAACCAACCCACCAGTAATTGCAACAAAGGCGTAATACTATCCGGTGGCGGTAGCCAATTGGTTTCTGAACGCCCCATATCTGCCAAAAGCATACCCCACCACGGCAGATAACTAACTACCATTCCCGCCATTACCAGCGCCACAGCCAGCCAACTCCCGCCTGGTAAGCGCCGACGATACCCAATCATCCCGGAAATTAGGGTCAAAACTTGAGCAATGACAGCCAGAAGAAAAAAGTAGTGGACATAACAACCGATACTGTTCACCATACCCCAACCTAGCCATAGCAAAGGGGAAGGCAATTGCTGATGGTAAAGGCGCTGCTGAATCGGGATTAATGTCAACAGTGCCAAAATAATCAGCAACATGGGCAACGTGTAGTGACGCGCTTCCTGAGACAAGTAAACCGCAAAAGGAGACACCGCCATTAACGCGGCGGCGATTAATCCCGCGATTGGCGAAAAGATGAGACGATTGAGACAGTAAATTGCCGCGATCGCACCGACTCCAATTAACGCTGGAAATGCACGCAACACCCACGCCAGGGGTTCGGTTCCCGTAAACCTTAACCACGAATGCATTAAGCAAAAGAATAAGGGCGGATGAGTGGATTGTTGAGCAAGGGTTTGGGCAATATCTCTACAGCTAGCGTCGGGTTGAAGGGTGAAGAATTCCTGGAGAGTGGATAAAGGAAATACCCCATCCAATGGTAAATCATTATACTCTCGTCCCAGGCTAAAGAAAGCCGTAAGAACTTCATCCAGCCACAGGGGTTTTAAGTCAAGATGCCAAAACCGGAGGATGGTTCCCAGAATAATGATTCCAGCAAGGGCGAAATAATGGAGAGTCAGTTTTTGGCGTAGGTGCATAGGGTTAATTTGAGCTATGGCGATTGAAATCGCTGCTACACAAAC
>CAKZMA010000195.1 GCA_937127375.1 uncultured Coleofasciculus sp.
TGTCATTCGTCATTTAGTCGGGGCGGGTTTTGCAGCTAAGCTAGGGATAGCCATCAATATTATTCCCTAAACCCGCCCCTACACACAGACGTGCCGTAGCATATCTCCCTCATCTCCCTCAATCCGACTGTTTAACCACTTGCTTTAACCCTTTCTTCCAGTCGGCGGCTCTCTGGGGGTTGGGATACGTGCCAATGAGTTCTTTTAATTCGGTTTGATGCTTGGGTTTGAGTTCGGATTTGGTGCGATTTCCTAGGAGACAGATGGCGCGTTGCAGGCTATCTTTATCGCCGGGAACTTTTGGGGGTAAGTCTACCGCAAAGGTGGGATGGGGTTTTTGGGACGATGATTTAATACTGGTTATAGCAGGTAAATTGGCGGGGAGAGGGGAGAGATCAACGGGATTAATGTAACCATACCCGCCTTTTTTGTCCATGAAACAAAGTCGGGGAATTCCTTTTCGTTGAGTTCCATCCAGTCTGCCAATTCTACCTCTATATTTGTGTTTGTTGGAATGGGCGGGATCAACAATACACATATCACCGGGATACAAGGTATGGTTCTCGGTGGTGGTTCTGCCGTTATCGGAGCTTCCGGTACAGTGTTTTCCGTGGTTGAGATAAACTGTAACTTGCTTCATGTCACTGATGATAGACGTAGCCTGCTGCGTCTCTACATAATCTACGACGTATGAATCAGGGCGGGTTTGGTGGTTCAGTTTAATTTCAGCCCTCACCCCCAGCCCCTCTCCCAAGCTTGGGAGAGGGGAGTAAGAGGGGAGTAAGAGAATCTGGTTCCCCTTCTCCCGTGCAACAAAAGCGAAGCATCCTCTGTCATCCCTCCTTGCAGGGGGGAACGAGGGGGGTCCGGAGTTGGGGTTAGGGGATGAGGGGGAAGCAATAAAAGCTGACCAGCATTGCTTTTTACCTTAAGTTAACATCAATATGGCTAAACCCGCCCCTACAATTTACTTATTGTATCCGGTGGGATAGCTCGAATAATCGTCACCGGATTTAGGGGAGTAAAACGAGTGAGTTGGGCGACGGGAATGGAACGGGAAAGGTGAACCTGTAACAATCGATACATCCAACCGCGATCGCTAAACCATTGGACTGCCTGATTCAGGTGTTCTAAGGTGGCTAAGGCTAACACCACTATGCCATTATCTCCTAATTGTGCCTGGGTTCGTTCTAAGATTTTTAACAAATTACCGCCACTTCCGCCAATGAAAACCCGCTGGGGGGTGGGCAGTTGAGATAATATATCCGGTGCTGTACCATAGATAGAGGTAACATTCTTAACCTGTAAACGGCGGCAATTTTGTTCAATTAAAGCCGTTCCCATCGTCGTTTTTTCAATCGCATAGACGTGAGAGGTAGGCGATAATCGGGCAATTTCAATGGAGACAGAACCCGTTCCCGCACCAATATCCCAGATAATTTGTTCCGGTTGTAGGGAGAGTTCCGCTAAAATCAGAGTACGGATTTCTCGCTTGGTGATTAAACCCGGGCGATCGCGAAAACTGGCAAAGCTTTGATCCGATAGCCCTAAAATCGGTAAAGTAGCGACATCTAGGGGAGTATCACTAGGTTCAGACTGACGCAGGAGAATCACCACATTCAGCGGCGCGATCGCTTCTAAGTGTACCCCATCCACAGGCAAACATCGCACCCGTTCATCGGTTCCACCCAGGTTTTCACACAGCCAAAACTGGTACTCACAGGGTAAATCCAGATCAAGTAACAGATTTGCGATCGCACTCGGCGTATTTATTTTATCCGTCAGCACGGCAATTTTTTCCGTCCCCTGTTGTAGCGCTTGAGTTAACCGTTCTAAAGAACGCCCATGACTACTAATTGTCACCGCATCTTGCCAAGGAACTTTAACCCGACTAAACGCTAATTGTACCGCACTGACATGGGGATGAAACGTGAGATGTTCAGGGGGCAATTCAGCTAATAATAAACGTCCCAAGCCAAAAAACAAAGGATCGCCACTCACTAACACGATGATACAGCAATTTAGCTCATTCTTAGCCAACTGGCGACGAATCTCGCGGATTACCTGCGTCAAATCCCCCAAAACCAAGCGGTGTGCGGGATGTTCAGGGAAGTAACCCAAGACGCGATCGCTCCCGATTAACAGCGTCGCCCGTTT
>CAKZMA010000196.1 GCA_937127375.1 uncultured Coleofasciculus sp.
GAACCCAAGTTATCGTCAACAGTTTGAGCAAATTCCCTAAACCCGCCCCTACACACCCAAAACTCAACACTCGGTAAGGGCGGGTTTTGAACCCAAGTTATCGTCAACAGTTTGAGCAAATTCCCTAAACCCGCCCCTACACATTCAACACTCAAAACGTCCCTAATCCCCAATGCCTCGTCTAGCGACCCAAATTGAAGCGATTCTATACTTAAAGGGCAAACCCTTGTCCCTGACGGAAATTACTGAGTGTGCCAGATGCGATCGCTCGGCGGCAGAAGATGCTTTAATTGAACTGATGTCAGACTATGCCTATCGAGACAGCGCCCTAGAAGTCGTCGAGACGCCAAAGGGCTATAGCTTGCAGTTAAGGGCTTCATTTGCTACGTTAATGCAAAGTCTAGTGCCTGCTGAATTAGGTGTAGGAGCATTGAGAACCTTAGCCGCGATCGCCATTAAACAACCTATCGCTCAAACTGAACTGATCGACTTACGCGGTAGTGGTGCGTATCAACATGTTCAAGAACTCATCTCCCTAGGATTTGTCAGCAGACGCCGACAAACCGATGGTCGTTCCTACTGGTTGCAAGTGACAAATAAATTTCATCAACACTTTGAACTCGATAACCTCCTACCGTCCCTACGGACGTCCTCTCAATCTTAAGCACCACTTCTCAATCTTAAGCACCACTTCATCTGATCTTATCCTTCAGCCGGAAGGACAATCCTGAATTTCTTCCTTAAGAACTAGGACTGTTTAACCAAAGTACCAAGTCGGTAGCTAGTACAATCGTTTAGAGTAGAAACAAGTAAGTCACATCTTTTAATTTCTAATGGTATTTAACTCTGACTTCCTCAATTCTCCCCCTGAAGATGACGCAACCAACCAACTCCTGAACTATCTCCAACACCAATCCCCCGATGTGCTGTCCCAGGTTGCTAAATCTGCCAGCCCGGAAATTCAGCAAATCATTTCCCAGAATGTCCAAGGACTGGTGGGAATGCTTCCGTCTGAGAGTTTCAATGTACAAGTTACCACAGATCGCGAAAATTTAGCTGGATTGTTGGCTTCGGCGATGATGACGGGCTATTTTCTGCGTCGCATGGAACAACGCATGGAACTAGAAGACAATATGACTGACACCATGAATTGGCATGGGCAATCCCATTACAACGACCACTCTAACGGTTCTTCCCTCTAAACTCATTCGTGTAAAAGCCTAATAGAGTCATGGAAAAGCTATTCCCCCGTCTAATGAAGACGGGAGGCGGGGGATTGGGCTGCCGTAAAGGGCAGTGGTTTTTGTGTAATTTACTACCATAGCGCGGCGGAAGCAACTCACCCGTTAACCCTAGACGACAAAGCAGATATAGCTGTCGCCCTCCAGGTTAAGACTTTCTACGGCTGAAACGAGAAGGTATCCGCAAGAACCCTTCTGCCTCCTCCCAAGTAGCGCTAAAGCGAGTATAATTAATACGATAAATTAGTGGATCGTCAGTCTTGATATCCAGCAAAATTTTCCTAACATGAACAACTTATTGCCAATTATTACCGGATTTGTTTTAATCTACGCTTTACTCGTTTTGGTGGGTGGCGTAATCGGGTATGTCAAAGCCAAAAGCCAAAAATCCCTAATTTCGGGTATCAGTAGTGGTCTGGGACTGTTGGTGGCTTGGTGGCTTTGTCGGATTATCCCCATTATGGGACTCGGACTTGCCACATTAATTTCTCTAGTGTTATTTATCGTTTTTATTATTCGCCTTTTCCGCACCCGCAGCTTTATGCCTTCTGGCATGATGATGGTTTTTTCGCTAATGGCTACCGTACTCTTTTCTGTAGGATTATTAGCAGCAGAGGGTTTCTTGCAATAGAAGAGTATCTTTTCTCAATAACCCGGACGCTCAAGCAAAGTAGCAGGCGATAAGATGAGAAAATCTTTTAAAACTCCTTATCTTGTACTTCCTATCTTATTGGGCTGCTGCTTTTTCATTTATTTCATCAGTTCGGGTCAATATCCTTGGCTCAAATCTTTTTCTTTAGATATTGCCTCAGAAATTACTGGCATTCTAATTGTCGTCTTTTCGATTGATCGGGTCATTGCGATCGATCAAGAAAATCAACGCAGAAAACTAGAAGCTGTGGCATTCCTGCAACTAAGGAGACCGCTTCGACGCCACTTTTATTTATTTTTTAATATGTTTAAGGCAGCTATTGCCGAAAAACCCGATAAAAATTATCAAACCGTCGTTGACTTATTTGATCATACATTTTTTGAAGAATTAGCGTTTCTTGATTTTTCAAAACCAGCCCCTGTCTTGGGTGCAATTGAAGCGGATTGGTCAGATTATCTATTACGTGAATGTTCGCAGTTTAAGGATTCCTTAAACCGCACTATGGAAAAATATTGTTTATTTTTACAACCTGAACTCATTGAATTGATGGAAGAAGTTATTAATTCCCCATTTCTTTGGATTGTCTTCAATGCGCCTGTAATTCGGCAATTCAGTGCAAAAAACAATACATCGAATTCTTATAATTTATTAGCCCGACAAGAAATTCGGGATTTACTGAAAGAGTATATTCAACTTATTACAGCGTTATTAGAGCAATATAATCAAAGAGTTCCCGAAGACAAGCAAATTAAAATTTCTGATGAATTATGGGCAAAGGAAGTTCTACCCAAAATTGGTAGTGGTCGAATCTAAGTAGGTGGACATAATTAACGTGAACGGTGAAGACCGTCATTCGTCATTTGTCATTTGTCATTTGTCATACTCACTTCACGAGAAGTAAGCTAAGTCTAAATAATTCATAAGCCCTAATTAATTCTATTAAATGACTCGAATCCATCCCCGATGTAAACCTTCATAAATCCGTTCAACTAAGTGTTCCTCTTCCATTGAGAGTGACTGTTTCGATAAAAGAGCTGACATAAACAGTTGTTGATCAATCCAGCTAATTTGGCGCATATTAATAATGCGATGGGCAATTTGCTGGACGGGAAATTTGGGAAAGCAAACTTGAGCAGATTTCATTGGGTCTTTGGCAACGTGGTGTATCTCTCCTTGTATAAAATATATTAAAGAACTTATCGATTTTTTAACGTGATCAAATCAGCGGATTGTCAGTGATTATGACTTAACCAAAATTGTGATAAGTATTGATTCGCCAAGTGATGCTTCCTGAGGAAGGATTATGATAAGTTTGTCTTTTTTAGGTGATCTAAATCACAAAAT
>CAKZMA010000197.1 GCA_937127375.1 uncultured Coleofasciculus sp.
TGGTACAGCACAAAGTAAAAGTGGACAGACTATTGAATATACCCAGGGGGCTTGGAATTGATCCAGATTCTTTGTGATAACACAGATGACACCGATTGAATCACATCCTGCTGTAGACTTACGATTAAATGACACAGATTGACACAGATAACTGAATAATTCCTACCCCAATCTAATAATCCTGTCATCCTTTGCCTATGGAGAACTAACGCTTCAGTGTAATCAGTGCTACTAAAATCTCCCATCCCCACCCCTACCGTTTCTATAAATCCGTGTAATCAGTGTTTCGTGCTGTGCTACCTGAAAAACCCCTCGACTGGCGTAGCCCACCTAATATAAGGGATGGTTCTTGGTAGGGGCGCACCGACGTGCGCCCTTTCCCAAGGTGCGCCCTTGTTGGTAAATGGTGTCACTGACAATTATCCCTTCATAATCATTGCGATCGCGCCACCAATCCGATTATCCTAAGACTTGGGGTAAAAGCTACGATTGATATCCTAACTGATTTTGGATGCTGGTGATTTGTGCCTGTACTTTGTATGGAGAGATAGCGCTAATGGATGAACAAGCGGCTGTATTACTGGAAAAAATTCGCCAGCAATTTGATTTTGGTTCTTATCCTAGAATTCCGCTAGATTGCTCTCCGAAAAAGGAAGTAAGCAAACTTTATATTCATAATCTGGTAACGCCTTACTATTTCAGAAATCAACAAGTCATAAATACTGAACAAAAACTAATCTTAGATGTTGGCTGTGGCACGGGTTATGGAACGTTAACCCTAGCAGAAGCTAACCCTGGAGCCAAAATTGTTGGTATTGATATATCTGACAAATCACTGGACTTAGCTCGTCAGCGCTTAAACTATCACGGTTTTGAGACCGCAGAATTTTATCAGCTCTCTATTGATAATATACCTGATCTGGGTTTAGAATTCGACTATATTAACTGTGATGAGTTGCTTTACCTGTGTCCTCAGCCAGCGATGGCACTCCAAGCGATGAAGTCGGTGCTGAAGCCTGATGGGATTATCCGCAGTAATTTGCACAGCTCTGTTCAGCGCTTCAATTATTATCGCGCTCAAGAATTATTCAGGATGATGGGGTTGATGGATAGCAATCCGGAGGATATGGAGATTGAAATTGCCACGGAAACCATGGACACTTTACAGGATTGGGTTGACCTGAAAGTCAAAACCTGGAATCCCCGCTTTGAGGGAGACACGAAAAAACAGACGGTTTTGATGAACTATCTATTTCAGGGGGATAAGGGATATACTATTCCTGAGTTATTTGCGGCGTTGAGGGCTGCCAATCTAGAATTTATCAGTATGGTGAATTGGCGGCAATGGGATTTGTTTAGCCTCTTCAAAGAGCCTGACAATTTGCCAGTGTTTCTGGGAATGAGTTTACCAGAGACTTCACAGGAACAGCGACTGCATCTATTTGAGCTTTTACATCCTGTCCATCGCTTACTAGATTTCTGGTGTGGACATCCTCAGCAAGCCCAACCTGGGACGCCTGTGCCTGAATGGACAGATGATGATTGGCAAAATGCCACCGTATATCTACATCCTCAGCTCAGAACACCCTCGGTGAAAGCAGAATTGATCAAATGTACTACTCAATTCTATCCGTTTCCTATTGAGCGGTATCTGCCGATTACTGGCGTGCAGTCCTTAGTGGATAGTACCGTTGCCGCTTGCCTGTTGTCTTTGTGGGAGTCGCCTCAGTCGATGCTGTCATTAGTGGAACGATGGCAGAAGTTGCGTCCCGTCCATCCAGTTACTCTAGAACAAACGGCGGAAGACGAGACGTTACATATTGTAATACAGACAGTAACTTGGCTGGAAGGGCGGGGATATGTTTTGGTAGAACGGAAATCTGACACCAAAACTCCTCCCTCCTAGCTGGACGGGTGACAAGAGGTTCCAGTAAAATTTTTTTCAGTGGGGTGATAGCAAATGGAGAGGAAGTGGGTAAGTTATATCTAGACCAGATTAATCAATTGTTCCAGACATCAAGGATAGAAGTCTCATGAAGCCGGATTTACAAGCTAAGTTCCTCCAACATCTTCATCAGAAGAAAGCTGACCAGGGTTTTACCCTGATTGAACTCCTCGTCGTTATCATTATTATTGGTATTCTCTCGGCTATTGCTTTACCATCGTTCCTCAACCAGGCAAACAAAGCGCGGGAGTCTGAAGCGAAACAGTATGTAGGTTCTATGAACCGCGCTCAACAAGCTCAGTACTTGGAAAAAAATCAGTTTACCACTGATATGGCTAAGTTGGGACTGGGTATTAGCTCGCAGACGGAAAACTATAAATACAGTGCGGCAGAAGAGGGTACCGCTAGCATTCAAGAGGCAGTTGTTAATATTTCAGATCCTATAAATTCTAGCAATCTCAGAGCTTATGTCGGTGGCGTAGACGTAGCAGAAGCACAAGGCGGGTCAGCGACTACTATCGCCATTCTATGTCAATCTGACGCTCCTGGGGCGGGGGTTGTCGCTGCTGTGGATATAACTGCTGGAACCACTGGTGATGAGCCTGAGTGTGATAACAGTGCAGGCTTCTCTGAAATTAAGTAAGAGAGGAAGAGTATTGTAGTTGACACAAGTTAAGTAATTATTAAAGTCGAAGTGGGTATTTAAAACTACCCACTTTGGGTTTTTAATAAAGACGATTAAGCAGGTAAGCTTTAATGCAAGCTGAGAACATTTCTCTCGCTGTTCATAAACAACAAGCCTTTCAATATTTTAACCAAGGAGACTATACTAAAGCGATTGAACTCTATCAGCAGCTTATTGCTGTCGAACCAGAGGTTAAATCGTCCTACTGGTATTTGGGACTAGCGTTCTTGCTTCAAGGAGAAGAAGCGGAAGCCCAAACTACCTGGATGCTGGGAATGTTGGCAGGAGAAACGGCGCAGCTAGAGCAGGAGACTAGAGAATTAGCTGAAATTTTGCAGTGCGAAGCGCAACGACGGGAATCCTTAACTGACTACAAAATAGCTTGGGTAATTCGCCAGCATTTACGGGAAATTAATTCAAGTGAAATCAATAATTTGTTGAATATTATTCAACTGTCTATCCAGTTGCGATTAGATCCGAATTTAACGGATTTAGGTATCCTTCCACTTCTACAGAGTGACATTGAAGAGCGTTTAAACAGCAGTTTACTGGAGCAAGTTTTACAAAATGCGCTTAACACCTGCCCTCTCGAACCTTGGGTACTAGAGTTTGCCAAGATTAGTTTAGCTCATATTTGCCACCCTCGAAAGCTGGTTGATGCTTTAATGCTAGCAGCAACAGAAGTTGGTTATGCAGCAAGTCAATTAGATTTAGCCATTGACTATGCCAAGTTATGTTTGCATTTAGCCCCCCAGAATGCAGAAGTATTAAGTCATCTGGCAACATTTTATCAAAACGCAGCTCTATTTGATCAAGGAATTGCAACGGCTCAGTTATTGTATGCCAACGCCAAAACCCTGCCCGATCAAATTCAAGGCAATTTTATGATCTTACGAGGTTTATTAGTAACGGGAGGACGTTGGCTAGAAGCCGTTCCGGTTTTCCAAATTCACGAAACGTTATTACAAGTTTTGGTTGAGCGACAGCCTGCTTTAGGACGCACTAGAATAAGCCGTTTGTTCAATTCAACATTCTATTTTCCTTATCTCAGAGATGATGCCAGAGCCAACCGTATCACTCAAAACCAGGTGCTTCAGCTATGCCAGAGTAATTTTCAACAGTATGTTAGCGACCAGGCTGAGCGATATCATCACAGCTTAGCATTTCCGGGCAAACAGAACAGCCTGACTAGACCCTTAAGGATTGGTTACTTGTCTTATTGCTTCCGAAAGCATTCAGTCGGTTGGTTAGCACGATGGTTATTTAAATATCATAACCGAGAACAGTTCCAGATTTATACCTATTTTGCCAACTACTGTTCCCACAGCAATGACTATTTGCAAGCATGGTATGTCGAGCATTCAGACGTTGCCCGTAAACTTCGACGAGATGGACTAGAGATCGCTGAGCAAATTTATCAAGATGACATTGATATTCTCGTAGATCTCGACAGTATTACGCTGGATATTAGCTGTGAAGCTCTTGCTCTCAAACCTGCACCCATCCAAGTGACATGGTTGGGGTGGGATGCTTCAGGGTTACCAGGGGTTGACTATTTTATCGCTGATCCTTACGTTTTACCGGAAACTGCTCCGGAATACTATAGTGAAACAATCTGGCGTTTACCTGAAACCTATATCGCTGTAGATGGATTTGAGGTGGGCGTGCCTACCCTACGTCGAGAGGATTTAGGCATTCCTAATGAGGCTATTGTCTACTTTAGTTCTCAGGTTGGGTATAAGCGCCATCCTAACACTGTGCGATTGCAGATGCGAATCCTACAAGAAGTTCCTAATAGCTATTTTTTAATTAAAGGGATTAAAACAGATTTACAATCGGTTAAACAGTTTTTTGAACAGATTGCTCAGGAAGAAGGAGTTAGCTGCGATCGCTTGTGTTTTTTACAACAGGTTCCTTCAGAATCTATCCATCGTGCTAATTTAGGAGTTGCAGATATTGTCTTAGATACCTATCCCTACAACGGTGCAACCACTACTCTAGAAACCCTCTGGATGTGTATTCCCTTAGTCACACGAGTGGGACAGCAATTCGCCGCCCGAAATAGCTACACGATGATGATGAATGCAGGCATTACAGAAGGTATTGCTTGGACAGATGAAGAATACGTCGAGTGGGGCGTTCGCTTAGGTAAAGATGAAGCGCTGCGGCAACAAATTGCCTGGAAACTGCGACAGT
>CAKZMA010000198.1 GCA_937127375.1 uncultured Coleofasciculus sp.
AGTCCCTAAATCCGCCCCTACACTTCCTAATTCAGCCAGATGCCGGGAAAAGCAAGCCCTCTACTTAACGCTATTGGGATCGTGTCATTTTACAAAGTTTAATGTAATTAAGCGCCGCTCTATCGCGCCAATTAATTGCTATAATATGTTCAAATATTCTCAAGGCTACATCAATTTTATTTTGATTAAAATTAACGATTCCTGCTTCAAATGTAGTTTTAGTATTTTCTTTTAATTGAATGATATACTCCGGTTCTGCATCAAAAACTTCAAAGACTGGAACCAATTGTTTTTTGCCTTTAACCTGCACCTGACCGATAAATCGATAATGATACTGACTTTGATCCTCTAAACAAAACAACGTATAACCACTAATTAAAATTGATGCCCCGTAAACTTTGGTCAAATCTTCTAAGCGTGACGCTAGGTTAACCGTATCAGAAATTACTGTAGTTTCCATGCGCTGCTGTTCACCAATGGTTCCTAGCATTAAACTGCCTGTATGTAAGCCAATTCCAATAGTAATTGAAGGATACCCTGCTTTTTCGCGATCGCGGTTATAACGTGTCACTTGTTTTTGGATTTCAATCGCCGCTTTTAAGCCATCATCAGCAGTCTGGGGAAACAGTGCCATGATTGCATCGCCAATGTATTTATCAATAAACCCCTGATGCTTACGGATAATCGGTCCCACTTGTTTTAAATAAGAATTGAGAAAGTTAAAATTCTCCTGGGGAGACATACTTTCTGATAGAGTCGTAAAGTTACGAATATCCGCAAACATAATCGACATCTCCTGCTGCACCTGATCCCCCAAGCGCACATCCACAATGCTTTCATAGCCCAAAAAGCGGAGAAATTCCTGGGGAACAAAGCGCCCATAAGCATTATTGATTTTCGCCAGATAAAGATGGGTTTTAATCCGGGCAATCAATTCATGCTTAGAAATCGGTTTAGTTAAATAATCATTCGCTCCCAGACTCAACCCTTCCACTAAATCTGAGACTTGTTCCTTCGCCGTCAACATAATAATTGGTACTTCAGTGGCTGGGAAGCGTTCGCGAATTTTTTGGCAGACTTCGTAGCCTGACATTTTGGGCATCATAATATCTAGAATTACCAGATCCGGTTTAAATCCTTGCTCAATTTTGGCTAAAGCTTCTATCCCACTGGTGGCTTGAACAATGGCATAATTCTGTACAGATAAGTGATTAGTCACCACCTGCAAATTAATCGGTTCATCGTCCACCACTAAAATCGTGAACTCGCCCGTTTTAGACATCAGGGGCAACGGTTCACTGGGAAAAGGATTACTATAGTCCCGCACTTTGGTGATGTCCGTTCTATATTCTGATGAAGATGCAATCGCTTGGAAACTGAGAGGAAGCGTGAAAATAAATCGCGAACCTTGACCGACTTCTGACTCAACGCGAATCCTACCGCCGTGAAGTTCAATCAGTTGTTTGGTAATACTTAATCCTAATCCTGTCCCCCTGGAGGAATGGGAAACCGAGGCGTTAAGTTGCTCAAAGGATTTAAAAATATCCTCGAATTTATTCGGGGAAATACCAATTCCCGTATCTGCCACCGTTACTTCTGCCATGTTTTGTTGCTGGGTGGCTGACACGGTAATGGAACCTGATTCGGTAAACTTAATTGCATTTCCCACCAGATTGTACATGATTTGTTGTAACCGATTTTCGTCGCCATCAATGCCAGAAAAATCTGCGGGTATTTCATTGTTTAAGTCGATAGATTTGCCCCTAATCAGGGGGCGAGATAGGGTAATTACCACTTCCGTTATTTGGCGAAAGTCCACCGATTTGCGGTGTAATTCGATATCGTGGTTTTTCAGTTTGGCGAAATCCAAAATATCATTAATTAGACTTTGCAGGCGCTTCCCACTGGAAACAACCATTGCCAGATTCGCGATTTGCACGGGAGATAGGGAACCCGCCGCCCCATCGATGAGGGATTCAGTAATACCAATAATGCCATTCAGGGGAGTCCGTAGTTCGTGGGAGGTATTGGCTAAAAACTCATCTTTGAGTTGGTCTAGGCGCTGCAACGCCGCATTCTGTTGTTCTAAGGTTTGGGTAAACTGAAGCCGTTCCGCTTCAGCTTGCTTGTGGAGACTGATATCTTGAAAAGCCGCGATCGCATAAACAATTTCACCCTGTTGATTATAGATGGGAGTTGCCCAGACTTCCAAGGGAATCACTTGATCCCCACGATGAATTTCCAGATTATCCACGGTGACTTGTTCCCCCCGTAAGGCTCGTACGATGGGGTTTTCCTCGGTGGGGTAGAGTTGATGGGTTCCCGCGACGTAGATTTGATAAACTTGGGATAACTCTTCAACCGTTGTACCCGGTATCATCCCTTTTCCGACAAGTTGTTGCGCCCGTTGGTTCGCATAGTGGGATTGACCCTCAGCATCAACGACAAATAAGCCTACGGGTACAGCTTCTAGAAATTGTGCCAACTGTCTCTCACTCGCCCGTAACGCCTCTTGGATGCGCTTGCGCTCAATTACTTCTTGGCGTAGATTTTCTAATAAGTCGGCTTGCGCCCGTTGTGCCAAATACTCCTGCTGTTGCGCGGCTTTGAGCTGTTGCACATGGTTTAGGGTTTTATGGGTGGTAATGTCTAAATCTTGGAAATCAATGGGTTTAGTCAGGAAATCAAACGCCCCCAAATTCATGGCTTTGCGGATATTTTCCATATCCCCATAGGCAGAAAGAATCACAGCTTTAGTGGTGGGATAATCTTGGGCGAGGTGTGTCAGTAAGGTTAACCCATCCATTTCGGGCATATTGATATCGGTTAAAACCATATCAATATCCGGTTGGGCGTGCAGTTTTTCCAAAGCATCTACACCATTCTGGGCGAAAATAAACAGGAGTTCCTGACGCCGAATTTTTTTTCTAAACTTCTGGCGGATTAGGAGTTTTAAATCAGGTTCATCATCGACAACCAGTATTTTTGCTGGCATTGTTTTTGCCTGATAAGGATGGACTGTAGAGACGCGCCATGGCGCGTCTGGGAGCAGGATGTAGGGGCGGGTTTAACCATTAACGTTTGCTGTTCACCCTAATGTGATTAAACCCGCCCCCAACGGAGTGTAATAATTTTTCAACCCAAGACAAAAGACCAATACCCAATCACTGCTGCTTAAGAATAAGTAAGGTGATATCATCATGAACTTTCTGGTTTCCAATATGCTGCCACACTTGGTCAATCACTGCCTGTTTAATCTCGTGGGCTGACTTGTGCCAGTTGTTGCTTAAAACTTGACACAGCCGTTCTAGTCCATATTGCACCCCATTGATATCTTCGGCTTCAGTAATCCCATCGGTATAGAGGACAACTCCATCACCGGGATACAACTGTACAGTCGCTTCCGCTACAAAGTCGGCAATCGCCTCTGCCAAACCAATCGGGAAGCCTAAATCAATCGTATCAATTCGCTCAACCGTACCATTGGAGCGTAGCACAATCATTTGTTCATGTTGTCCACTCACCGTCAGAGTCCCCTGATGATAGTCAATTAAGACGAGGCTTAAGTTCTTGTCGCAGCGCATCCGTTGTAGGTTGTGGTAAATCGTTTGGTTGAGGGTACTGAAAAAGTTAACGGTGTTTGTCTCATTATTGACCAGCAATGTCCGCACCGCCGTTTGTACCATCAGCATCAGGACACCACTGGCTAATCCATGACCCGTGATATCGCCGATGCCAATTTTCACCCTGCCATTGTGTTGCAGTACGTCGTAATAGTCTCCCCCGATTTCATCGGCGGGTTGCATATACCCAGCGATATCGAGTCCCTGAATTTGACCCAGTTCTGTCTCTGTGGGCAACAGCATCTGTTGCAGTCGTCGGGTAATATCGAGTTCGGTACTGAGGCGGAGGTTTTCAGTTTCTAACCGCTTGAGATAGTTTTCTTGGGCTAACGCTTGTTTGATTTGCTGGACATGGTTTAGGGTTTTGTACGTGGTAATTTCTAAGTCTTGAAAATCAATCGGTTTGGTGAGAAAGTCAAATGCTCCTAAGTTCATCGCTGCTCGAATATTGTTCATATCCCCATAAGCGGACAGGATGACTGTTTTAATCCCTGGATAGTCCGCCGCCAGTTTCATCAGCAAGGCTAGCCCATCCATTTTGGGCATATTAATATCGGTTAAAACCATATCAATATCGGAGTTAACCTGTAACTTTTCTAGAGCGTCTAAACCATTGCAGGCAAAACTAAACTGGAGTTCTTTGCGCCGAATCTTTTTTCTAAATTTTTGACGGATTAGGGGTTCTATGTCGAGTTCATCATCGACAACCAGTATTTTTGCTGGCATTGCTTTCTAGTCGGCTAAGTTGTGGATAAATTAAAGATTTTTTCTTTGAGTTGGTCAAAGTCAACGGGTTTATGAATATAATCATCGGCTCCGTATTCTTGGGAAAGGCGATAGTTTTCGTCGTCGCCGTAAGCCGTAATCATAAAAACTTTTAAATTGGGAAAATTGGCTTTGATGGTTTTAAGTAAATCCAAGCCATTTATCTCTGGCATATTAATATCGGATAGAATCAAGACAATACAATTTTCTTTTTTACTTTCCATTTCTAGATAGTAGAGGGCTTCCTTGGCTGAAAAGGCAAAGTGAAATTCAATCTTGCCTTGTCTAATCTCTTTTCTAAATCGCTGTCGAAACAACAACAAAACATCTTTTTCATCATCGACTACCATGACTTTCATCATTTTTTTCTCTCAATTCATCAGGAATGACATAAACTGTTCGGCATTTTCCCCCTCATCCCTTTGGAGATTCCCCTCCC
>CAKZMA010000199.1 GCA_937127375.1 uncultured Coleofasciculus sp.
CGCCGTTCCCTGGTGCGATTTCGTCAACTTCTGCTCACCTCCAGTTCCCCGGCTGAACTGCAAGCGGCGGTAAATCGGGAGTTTGAGATTTATCAGTCAGTGGGACATGATGATCAGGGAACGGTTTTATTTACGGGGTACTTTGAACCGATTTATGCTGCCAGTCGCATCCCTAGCGCCGAGTATCGCTATCCCCTGTACCGTTTACCGACAAACTTTAATGACTGGAAAACCCCTCACCCGACTCGCGCTGATTTAGAAGGTGTGGATGGGTTTGGTGAAAATAGTCCCCTGAATGGGTTAGAACTCGTCTGGTTGCGCGATCGCCTCCAGGCATTTTTGATTCATGTTCAGGGTTCTGCCCGATTGCAATTGCCTGATGGTAGTGTGATGACGGTTGGGTATGCGGGGAAGACGGATTACCCTTATACCAGTGTGGGGCGAGAATTGGTCAAAGATGGCAAATTGCCTCTGGAAGGGTTAACCTTACCCGTGTTAATTGATTATTTCCGTCAATTTCCCAGTGAACTGGATCAATATTTACCTCGGAATCAAAGTTTTGTTTTCTTCCGGGAAACCAATGGCGCACCCGCTACCGGAAGCCTGAGTGTGCCTGTGACAGCCGAACGATCGATTGCTACGGATAAATCTTTAATGCCTCCAGGCGCATTGGCGTTGATTCAAACTCGCATCCCTTATCCTAACGCCCAAGGACAACTCGAATCTCGTTGGGTAAGTCGCTATGTTCTGGATCAAGATACCGGGAGTGCGATCAAAGGACCCGGACGAGTTGATATATTTATGGGGACAGGAATTTTGGCAGGCGATCGCGCCGGAGTCATTGGCGGGAATGGAAACCTGTATTATTTATTGTTGAAGGATTCCAGGTGATTGGGGATTGGTGATTGGGGAACCAAATTTTATCCAAAGGTAGCCGCCGCTAAATCAATGTCCATATCTTCAGGTAGTTCAAAACGAGAGAGGAAACGTTTGAGTGTAGCAAAGCGATAACCCACCAACAAGCCCTGATGCAAGGGATTTCGGGGATCAGCGTTTCCTTTGAGTACCTCTACTAATGGTTTGGGAGGTTGGAAAGGATGGAGAATGCGATTATGAGATTTGCCCAAGGAACAGCCTTCCCAAAACTGGATGCGTTTTTCTGGATCGGGTGAAAAGTCTTGGATATATACCTGAATCGCGTTTTCCAGAAACTGTAGCATCTGCTGAACTTGCGATCGGTTGTGTTGCCACAGTTGACTATCGGGGTAATAATCTTGAATCACTTGACAGGTCAACTGAAGACTTTGTAACGTCGCTTTAAGTTGGTATTGTTGACTTAAAACGAATCCCTCCAGATCAGGTGATGACATAACGGTTCATTAAGAGTTAAATTGATTAGCGCTATGCTATTGGGCATTGCCTATACAGATTTGGGTAAGCCGTTCAGCATTTATCAAGAATTGCGAAATCCTGGGCAATTTCAACCATTATAGCTGGAATGATACTCATTTAACCTAGGCTGGGTGGGCAATATCCACCTTACGGTATATCAAGGGTGAAGGCGATCTTGAAATGCACGCTTTTCAGTGCCATTCGACTTTGGAGTAATCTAAGGGTTTAATCAACAACATTTCTGGTTTCATGAATACCAGCCAACCCCCCCAGACAAGAGCGCAACGGATTGACCAGATCATCGAACAGCGCCAACCCCTAGTTCAAGACATACAACAGGTAGAAAGCCATCTCGCAGAACTTGCCACCGCCCTGGGCGAATTAGAACGGTATCGCCAACGGCTGGATGTATCGTTCGGTGAGAGTGTAATTCGCGAGCAATTCAATACCATTCATCTCTCCTATTTGTTGCAACAGCTTCAAGTTGAATCCGAAAATCTGAACAGTCTGCAAAAACGATTCTCACGTCCTACCTTAAATATTGGTGTTGTCGGATTAATGGGACAGGGAAAAAGTACATTACTAAAAACCTTAAGTGGACTGACTGATAATGAAATTCCGGCACTAGAAGGAGGAGCTTGTACGGCAGTTCGCAGCACAATTAAAAATCGGCAAGAGGACTCTTCTGCTTACAATAAAGCTAGGGAAAATATAACTCGATTTAATGGCGTAAGCTCCAGTTTATATGGCATTCAGGAACAGATGGTTTTAGCTAAACCTAATCCCTCTGTTCACGTTGAAGTCACGCTGCATTCGGAATCATCCTTTTTAAAGGAAGTTATTTATCCTTATTACGATGAACTGGGTTTAACGGAAAAACCCTATAGCTTAGATGAGTTCGCTAACCAGCTATTTCCCGAACAAGGAGTAGTCGGAGCAAGCAATGAAGAGATGTACAAACGCCTCTGCTACGATTATCATCAAAATCTCCGTCACTATAGATCATTGCTTCAGTCTGGAAATCCGCGATCGCTAAAAATTAAGCCTGAGGAAATTACCGATTATGTTACACAGAAACGCGATGGTACTCAACAGAATAACTTAACCACATTCAAACACTTGGCGGTGAAAGAGGTTAAGATCGTTTGTCCGTTTCAAAATCCGGATGTTGGCAATATTGCCTTGGTGGATGTTCCTGGTTTAGGCGACTCCAAGTTAGGTGATGAAACGCTGATGTTAGAAACCTTGGGTAATCAAGTGGATGTGGTTTTGTTTATTAAACGACCTGATCCGCAGCGTTATCAATGGCAACGCCTAGATACTCAGTTATATGATAAAGCAGCACAAGCGCTGAATGATCTAGAAAAACGGTCATTTATGATTTTAAATTATAGTCGCAGAACCGAGAATCTTAGAGCCTGTCAACGTCTTAAACAAAATATTGATACGATTCAAGTCGTACAGACCGAAATAGCGGATTGTTCTGATTCAGATGCTGCGAACCGAGTCTTTAATCAGGTTTTAGACTATCTTACGGTGAATATTCAAGACTTGGATCAACGATACGCGAGTCGTTGCCAAAGTAACCTGCAACACTTGCATCAGCAGATTCACCAAGCACTGGAAAAATCGGCTCAAGCCTTGGGATACAATTCGGGGGAATCTCGCCAATTTAGACGATTATTTGAGCAACTCTCTCAGGAACTAATTCAAGGACTTTTAGAACTGAGGAATCAACTAAAAGAACAATCTGAAACCATTGATCCAGACTTTCAGATAGCGGTGCAATCCGCCTTGAAAAACTGTCAAACCGATAAAGGGATTCCAGAGACAGATCAGGAGATTATCAGCCGCAGTTGTGAATTTGAGTTTAAAGAATCCTATCAAGCTATCTACCGCGTCTACATTCGGGAACTGCGAATTCATTTATCGCGGCATTTTTTACAAGTTGATCAAGGATTGAGACTATCGATTGATAAAGTGAAGTCGTTGGTAACTGATGTTTTAGTCAATCAAGGTCAGTTGGGCGAATTAACCTCAACCAGAGGCGCTGAGTTTCTCAAAGACATGGCAGATTTACTAGGACAACGGGGAAATCAATTAGAGTTAGGCTTTAGAACGCTTTGGGAGTTAGAGTTTTCTTACGGAAGTGTTCTTTTACATTTAATTCGCAAACAGCTTGATGAGATCCTGCAATCAGATATTGATTTAAGTCTGGCGGAAGTTGTCGGAATTTTACCTGATCCATCCAATGCTTCAGATGTGCTAAGGAATCTGGAAAAACTGCATGAGCAAGCGGTGGCGGCTTGTCAGGAAACATTAAATAGTTGGCTAACCGCACCCAGTCAAGCTCGTTATTATATGGTGCAGGAATTTATCGATTTGGTTATTTATGCCAGAGACATGAAGCGGGAGTGGGAAATTTTTCTGAGTGATGAGGATATTCGTGCAAAGGTTTGGTTAGAATTCAAGGAGTTAGAAACCCGGAAGCAAGACCAACAAAATTGGCGTCAGGCGGTGGCAAGAGTGGCAACCGTGAATCAGGCATCAGCGATGATGTTCCTTGGTCATTTGTAGTTAATTTTTATTGTTATTTATCCATGATTATGCTCGCAATTAAACAAACAAATATGAACAAGATCATCTCTCTAAATAGGGCTTTGTTTGTAGTAAGCACTTTAGTGCTATAACACATAGCTATAGAGGGCTAAAGCCCCTACTACGAACCCCACCTATTCCACTACGGATGCTTGATTATGCTGTGCGTTTGAAGCGACAGTATCGGTGTGAAGTTATACAAGTTGTCATCTTCTTGCAGGAAACAACGAGCGAAGTCGTTTTCACTGAAGAGTATCGAGATAGCACAACATTGCACCGCTATCGCGTTATTCGCTTATGGGAACAAAATCCAGCACCTTTTCTAGCTAATCCCACACTGTTACCTTTGGCGACATTGGCGCGAACTGATGAGCCTCAAGGGTTGTTGGCGCACCTTCCGGAGCAAGTCGCTAGAATTCCTAATAGGGAGCAGCGACAAAATATTTCTGGTTGTACAGAAATTCTCGCGGGGTTGCGGTTTGAGAAAGATTTAATTCGTCGGTTTTTGCGGGAGGATATGATGCGTGGATCTGTGATTTATCAAGATATTCTGCAACAAGGAGCATTTAAATTAATTAGAAGTCAGCTCAATTGGCGGTTGGGTGAGATTGAGCCAGCACTGCTCGAACGGGTTCGAGAGTTATCTCCTGAGCAGTTAGACAATTTAGCCGTGGCGTTGTTTAATTTTTCTGAAGTCAGAGATCTAGCGGATTGGTTAGATCAGCAGCAGCCACGAGAAAGAACGGTAGATTTGATTGTCCGTCAACTTAAGCGGCGGTTGGGTGAGATTGAGCCAGTATTAATTGAGCGGGTTAGGAGATTACCCATCGTACAGTTGGAAGCGTTAGCAGAAGCGCTATTGGATTTTTCGGAGGTGGCGGATTTAGTGGATTGGTTGGAGCAGGCGCAGTAAGATCACACAAGTGATAACAGAACAGTTGATGGGGTGAGTGACGATCGCATAAATTTTCTCCAAGCTCGATATCACTATAGCGATCGCGAGTGTGTTAAGTTTTGATGAGAGGAATGAGCGCTTACCTTATCTCCAAGGTACAACTGAGGATATTTTATTCTGAATCTTCCCACACACGCCATTGGCGGTTGATGGAGGCACAGAAAAGATCAGCATTGATTGGGGACACGTTTGGCAATGTCTTTTCAAGAACCCATCCGCAAAAAAAATTCCTCACCCTTTAATCGGACGCCAGCGCCCAATCCATTGCAGCGGCGCCGCTTCAAAGTCCCCAAGCCGCCGGAAAAGGTGGTGCGGCGATCCCCTGAAGAACAGAAGGCTTTTCTGCAACAGAAACTGGAACAAGCAGCCGTTGTGGGCTACAACGGTTTAGATGTCCCGGTTAAAGCATCAGAAACACCTCCACCGCAACCCATTCAGCAAAAGCCTGCTAGTGGAGGATCAGAAGATAACTCTCAGCCGCAGGAAGTACCAGACGTTGAGGCAACGTCAGAACAGGTAGAAGAAACGGTTGAATCAGAACAGCAGCAATCCGCCGCTGCAGAATCACAGGATCAGGAGTCATCTGAAACAGAAGGTGTTACCCCTCCTGGGGAGTCAGAGGCAGAAACGGAAAAGCCGCAATCCCAAACGTCGGATTTACAAGCTCAAAAGGAACGAGCATCCCGTTTGAGTTCCAACTGGCTGAAAGTTCCAGTTAATGCTCCAGGAAAAGAGCCATCTTCGGTGCAGAGGAAGCTGCCCCAAAAGGGGTTAGAGACTCAGTATCAACCGCTTTTGGCACAGAGAACCAATCTTAGATTGAATGGGTTGAATCGGCTGACGGCTGAAACTCCCGTTCAGACCAAGAGGAAAACCCCCTCAGACGACACACAGGAGGGAATAAGCGAAACTGAAACCCTAGAGGAAACTGAAACGGAGAGCGATGCCGTTGCTGATACCAAAAGCACAAGTGCGGCGGCTGACAATGAGCCAGATAGGGAGACTGCTCGGAACCAGCCGGAGAGCAATTCTCAAGCTAAACGGAAAGTAGCCATTCAGGACGAAAAAGGTAAGCATAAGAACGCTGATACTGATAGTGCCAATACGGACAAGAGTCAGGCGGAAAACAGTAAGAGTGAGTCCACGAATCCCGATGTCGCCAGTGCCAAGACGGCTAACCAGGAAGCGCAAAAGGCTGTTGAAGCCGTAACGGAAACAGAGACAGCCGAAACAACAGAAAATCTAGGTGAGCCGCAGACGAAAACGGAAGCAGGTGCAAAAGAGGAAACCGCTACCGCTAAA
>CAKZMA010000200.1 GCA_937127375.1 uncultured Coleofasciculus sp.
CCGTCAAAGCCAACGCGACTGAACTGTTATTTCTGCAACACGTTATGAAAAAGCTTAAACCTAAGCAGGGGGCGCGTTGTGGGATAGTCGTACCTGAAGGAACGCTTTTTCGGGGTGGAGCTTTTGCTACTGTGAAGAAAGAACTGCTTGATGATTTTAATCTATTCATGGTCGTGAGCTTACCCCCTGGCACATTTGCCCCCTATTCTGATGTTAAAGCCGCATTGCTTTTTTTTGAGAGAGGGGAACAACAAAAGGAGGTACTTTATCAAGAGATAGCCTTACCTGATGAACTTAAAAAATTTAGCAAAGTGAACCCAATTTCCGATGAGCATTTTGCTGAAGCACGTCAGGCTTGGCAACAGATTAAATCTTATCGCCAAAGAAAAGATTTTCAGTTAGAAGCTTCAGGAAATAGCTGGCTGGAAAACGCAGAATATTTAATAAAGTGCGAATATAATTTAACAGCAAAAAAACCGAATCATGATGAAATAGAAGAATCACATCACCCTGCCGAAATTATAACTCAGTTACTAGAAAATCACCAAAAATTACAAATTAACTTAGAACGGCTTTATAAGATGATAAACAACGGAATTCAATGTGATGACTGAGGTAAAAAATTTAACAGCAGAAGATAGGAAAGTACGTAAGCTGCCAAATAACTGGAAATGGAAGCGTTTGGATAAGGTTTGCCAGATCAATCCTCGACGACCTCGCCTAAGCCGTGATTCTAATGCACTGACATCATTTTTACCTATGTCTAACGTTGATGAGGTAGAAGGAGTTATTACCAAGCTAGAGATCCGTCCATACAAAGAAGTAGCTCGTGGTTTCACATATTTTGAGGAATGGGATGTTCTTTTTGCTAAAATTACACCCTCTATGGAAAACGGTAAATGTGCAATAGCTTATGGTTTAATTGACAAAATTGGATTTGGTTCTACAGAATTTCATGTGTTGCGTCCTAGTGCTGAAATAAGAGCCGAGTGGGTTCATAAATATCTGCGGCGTTTATCATTAAGGCTTGAAGCCAAACAGCATTTTAGGGGTGCAGTTGGTCAACAGCGAGTTCCATCAGAATTTCTTGAGTCATGCCTTGTGCCAGTTCCACCCACCCTAGATATGCAAAAGCAAATTGTATGCCGTATTGACTCATTACTAGGTGAATTGAAAAGCGATCACCAGCTTCTGGACAAAATGCGTCGGGATACTAGCCGATTTCTAGAAATGAAATTGGAGGAAATTTTTGAAAATTTGCAGTCAGTGAGACAACCACTGATTGATGTTATTGAATCACCTCCCAGAAACGGATGGTCGCCAAAATGTGATGATAACCCTAATGGAACTCCTGTACTTAAGCTGGGAGCAGTCTTAAGGTTTCAGTATAACCCCGATGAATTTAAGCGAACAAGCCTACCAACTGATCCGAATGCACATTACTGGCTGAAACCAGGAGATGTTTTGATATCTCGAAGTAATACACTCGAACTTGTAGGTCATGCGGCTATTTATTCAGGAACTCCTTTTCCCTGTATTTATCCAGATTTGATGATGCGGATTAGAGTGGATCAATCAAAAGCTGATAGCCGTTTTCTAGTTTATTGGCTTCAGAGTAAAGAAGTACGTCATTTTATTCAATCTCGTGCTTCTGGAGCCAGTCCAACAATGAAAAAAATTAACCAAGGTCATGTATGTAATATTCCATTTCCGGGAATTTCTGTAGAGAAACAACGTCAATTAGCTCATTATTTAGACTCTATTCAATCTGAAGTTAACGAAATGTTGAAAACAATGCAACAAGATGCAAAACTACTTGAACGATTAGAACAGACAATTTTAGAGAAAGCATTTCAGGGGCAGCTATAGATTATGACGAGCGCCAGCGAAAAGCTTAATCAGGTTTGGTCGGAATTCCAAAAAGCTGGAATTACCGATGATTTAAGCGTCATTGAATATATTGCCAGATTTCTCTTAGAAGAAAGCAATTCAATTGTAGCTTCATCCAGCGATTCAAAAGCCCAGAGTATTGTCCCCCATGATCCAGAAAAATTTCCATCAGAGAAAGCAATACCTAAAAGACCACCTAGTGACTTAAATATAGATATAGAAACTATCAAGCAGTATTTGCGTGAAGCAGCAGAAAAAGCAGGAGACATCGCAACCCTATTTGACCGTTACGTTCTCTTTCGTTTACCTTCCATGCTTCCAGGGGGACGCTATCCGACTCCTAGGCACATAACCACTTTTCTGCAGCGTATTGCCCAGGTTAAACCCAATCATAGTATGGCAGATATTGCCTGTGGCAGTGGGGGTTTTTTAGTCACTCAAGAGATAACTGTTACTTCCCCACTAAGAGTGGGCATTGATATTTCTCCTGAATGGAAACGCCTCGCATGGGCTAATACTAGACTGCATGGTTTTACTCCACGTTTGATCAATGGAAATGCACTTCAGGTTTGTGGTTCAGACGAATTTGCCACAAAAACTTTTGACCGCATACTCATCAATCCGCCTTTTGGTGAAAAGATTGATGAAAAATTAGCAGAAAATACTCTGGGGTATAAAGTTAGTA
>CAKZMA010000201.1 GCA_937127375.1 uncultured Coleofasciculus sp.
GGAGCTGGGGGAGCAGAGGGAGCTGGGGGAGCTGGGGGAGCTGGGGGAGCTGGGGAAGCAGAGGGAGAGGAGATTAAAGCGTCTGGGAGTTCTGTTGATACAACCTCATCGGATAATACCACGGTGGCGGGATTGGATCTGTCCGATAAACCCGTGTTTGACCCGGTAATTTTTCAACAATTACGGGAGATGCTGAATCAAGAGGAGGTATTAGCCGAAGTGATTACGCGCTATCTAGAGGATGCGCCTAAACTCTTACAAGACTTGTCGGATGGGATCACCCAGGGAGAAACCGAACTGGTGACGCGAACCGCTCATACCTTGAAATCCAGCAGTGCGATGTTAGGAGCAAGCCGTTTAGCTCATTTGTGTCAGGAGTTAGAAGCCAAGGCGAATAGTGATACCGTTGAGATTAAAGCCGCGCTATTCTCCCAGATTCAAGCTGAATATGAACCCGTGAAAACAGTTTTATTGGAACACAAACCCGACAAACCTTAGTTGGTAGTTCGTAGTAGGGAACCTTAGCCCTAGATTCTGTTGGGTTGAGCGAAGTCGAAACCCAACCTACTGGACTGACACAGCTAAAATTGTGGAATAGATTTGACGTTTAAACCGGGCGCACGCCATGCGCCCCTACAATGCTAATCCATCAAATAAGGTGTGCCACGCCACTACAACCTATTCCACTATTTTGGTATAGTCATTTTATGACCACAGACTTAACTGATCCGACACTTGATCACGCGATCGCGTTTTTAACCACGTCTTCTACCAAACCCCCTGAATCAAAGGCTGTGGTTGAGGCGCTGTTAACCGCTGAGAAGACAGCCAAACAGAGGAAAGTACGCCATAGCTATTCCGAGTTACTGGGAACATGGCGATTGGGATTTATCACCGGAACCAAACGCTCTCGTCAGCGTGCTGGCGTGGTGTTGGGTGCGGGACGGTTTTTGCCGAAATGGGTAACGATTCAGTTATCCTACTCCCCATCAGAAGCCAGTCAAGAGCAAGGAACAGTGGTAAATTCAGTACAACTGGGATCTCTGCAATTGGTTGTCACTGGACCCACTCAGTTTTTTGCTAAGACGAATATCCTGGCTTTTGATTTCACCCGCATGAACGTGTCATTATTTGGCTTAAAATTGTATAACGGATATATTCGCGGCGGTCAAGAGCGAGAGGCTTCTTTTTATGATAAACCGTTAAAAGATAAGGCATTTTTTACCTATTTTCTCGTCGAAAAACGGGCAATTGCAGCAAGAGGACGCGGTGGTGGGTTGGCATTGTGGACAGCATTGTAGGGGCGGGTTTAGGAACTGAATTAACTTGTCACCCATAACGTATCAACAAAACCCGCCCTATCTCACCCATAACGTATCAACAAAACCCGCCCTATCTCACCCACAACGTATCAACAAAACCCGCCCTATCTCACCCCTAACGTATCAACAAAACCCGCCCTATCTCACCCCTAACGTACCAACAAAACCCGCCCTATCTCACCCCTAACAGTTCAAAAAAACGCCTACCTTATACCAAGTTGCGTTCTATCATGTCTAGGAACAGCGTTGCGTGAAGCTTTCGCTATAGCGAGGAACGAGATACGAGAATCTGGACAGATGCGCGAGCGTCATGGAGCCTGCCCTCGAAGGTCGTGAAGGGTTTCACTGCATTCTGCGAACCATGACAGATTCTACCTTAGACTGCAACTTGGTATTAAACCTTTCAACTATTCCAGACCAGAAAACAGTGCTGTCCAATCAATTTTAGCAGGTCTTGCGCCTTGATTAACTAACTCAAAAACCTTTCCCTCTGTCACCGGATGATCAATACATTCAACGCAGGCGGCGGCTACATCAATTCGACTGGTTTCACCGTTTAGGGTATCGCCTGTCCCCACAACCACCCCTAATTTACCATTTGTTTTTGCCTTCAAGAGTGTGTTTAAATCATAGGAAGTGTAGGGACCATCAATTAGCCGTGCGGGGCGAATAATTGTGTAAGGTAACCCAGAATTAATAATAGCCGCTTCACCCTTTTCTTTGGCATCCAGTACACCGAAAGCATTCAAAAGATTGAAAGGTGGTTTATCTTTCCGCAAAACACCGCAGGAGGAGATAAACACAAATCGGTTTAAATCCTTGGGTGCAACATTGACTAAATTACTCACCCCTTGAGCATCCACTTGTTCAGGACTATTTCGAGCATGAGTGCGGCGATAGTCGGCATCCAGATAAATTTTACCCCATTCAATTAAATTTCCTAACCCCTCCCCTTGATCCATTGTGTCGAAATCCCATTTATTAGAGGGTAAAGCTGTGGTTCCAGTACAACAGATAATGTGAGTAATAGTCTGAGTGGCGGCGGGGAGAGTAGCTGGCTGACGGATATCGCCAATAGCAATTTCTACGCGGTTATCAAACATAGTCCGGGCTTTTTCAGCGTTGCGGGTAAGTACACGCACAGGAAACCCTTTCTCTAGGAGTTTGGCAACGGTTAATTGTCCAACTCCGCCTGTGGCTCCGGCGACGAGTACCCGTTCTTGATTTCTGGCTGTTGGTGAAGTCATGGGCTATCCTCCTTGGATACTGTACCTTAGAACCGGGAATAGAGCAATGCGATCGCGGTTAATTAGCTACTCTTAAATTGAATATTTTTATAATCTGTGTATCGATTGGCTTGATTTGAGCAAAACCTAGCTTAATCGCCTTAAAACTTATTCAGTATACCCTAAGTACGGGAGAGTCCCCCTGAACTTTATTCTACACGGCTTGTCACTGGGGAAGCTACAGCGCCTTCGCTAATCACAGAACCTCAGATTAAATCAAGATTAAAACGTCAATGTAACTCGGATAGTGCCAACATAAATCGCATCATTATCATCATTGTGTTCTGGATTAGTAATCACAAATAATCCGGGAGTAATCGAGATATCGTCATTCAGCGAAAAACGGTAAAATGTTTCTAGATGTAACGCTGTATCCCGATCCTCAAAATCATTACCCATTTGATTATCAAGAATCTTCGGCGGTTGACCAATTACAATACCGGCTAAACTATCTTCTTTGCCAAAATCCGGCAAAGCCAACAACATCGCCCAGGTAAAGATATTAGCATTAGGTTGATTGGGTAAGTCATTAGCTTGCGCTTGAATTAAACCCACTCGCCCGCCTAAAATAAATCCTGGATTGACTCGTATAGAGGCTTCAGCGGCAAAAGAGTTAGCAATTATGTCTTCAGTCTCGCGATTAAACGGATCACTGGTTAATTCGCTACCAGTTCCCGTATTAAAACTATTCGAGGAACGGGCATAGGTGAAACTTAAAGACGTGATGTCACTAGGTTGCCAGGTTAATTGCGCGATCGCAGCATAAGTATCATTGCCCAAAATCCCATTATCGGCTTCATTGGCATCAATCGCAACATATCCCAAGGATAAATTAACAGACTCCCCCAAGTTCTGAGAAATGCCAATTCCCGCCCCTTCTCCTTGACGACGGATGGGATTTTCTCGCCCAAAGGTGGAAATGGAACCATCCCCACTTCCGCTAAATAGAGGGTTGACGGTGGGGATTAAATCGCCTAACCCGATTCCTACTGTACCCAGACTCACTTGGGTTTGGGGAGTGACTAAAAATCTGTACTCTAATTCATCAAGTTCTACTTCATTGTCATCTTTTCCATCAAATCCTAAGTTTGCCATTTGTGTCCCTGTGGCTTCAGCAAATTCGGGAATATCACGACCTTGTAAACGGATTTGTAGTCTATCTTTTCCAGTAAAACTCGTTTCTAATGTGAGGCGAAATCGATTGCCAAAGGTGAGATTATTCTCAATGGGTTCACCACTTCCATCAGCTTTTTTTGTCCCCTGAACTCCACTAAACGCAAGAATCACCTCTCCTTCTAATTCGGTGGTGGGATAAAATTGCCGAGATTCTAATTGAATTGTGCGATTTTCTAGGCTGTATACCCGTTCGCTAAGTAGGTTTAATTCAGTAGAAAAATTTTGTTGTAATCGTTGCAATGTTTTTAGATCAGTTTCGGCAACGGGGTTGGTTGTACTGTTAATATTTTGTTCGTAAATGTAATTTAGACAAGCCTTTAATCCAGTGGCAAATTCATAGCGAGTCAGGGTTTGATTGCCGCGATAGGTGTTATTAGGATATCCGATGAGGCAACCATAGCGGTCAATGAGCGATCGCAATGCCTGAAATGCCCAATCATCAGGACTGACATCGGCTAGCTGAGATACAGGTGTGACGGCGTTCATGTCACTATTGGTGAGTTCCTTTGACCGTGAACGATTAGGGTGAATATCGGTTGTCAGAAACTCATTGGCTAGGGTGGTATGTGTTCCTATTAAAGGAGAAATTAATACAATCATCACAAGCCCTAGTTTTTGATATAAAACTTGTCTAATCATCTTTTATTTGAGACGTTGTTCACACAGTTCTAATAAAGATTCAGTAAATTGACATCGCTCTGGAAACTGAGTGCTGATGTAAATATGTCGCACTAAGGTTAAGGTTGTATAAGACTGAATCGCTGGACGAAGGGCTTCACCTGCAAGCTGAATAAATCTCTCCGCTAACGCATTTTCACACTCCACTAAGGCTTCGGGATGCCCTAAAGTACGCAAACTTTGCTCGGTGATATGTCCAATAAAATTACCAATATCTAAGCCGGGATTGCCTTGACAATATAAGTCCAGATCCAGCAAATAAAGGCGAGTGTTATCGACAAGAATTTGGTCGGGATAAAAGTCGCGATGAATCCCTAGAAGTTGCGGTTCTGGGGTTATTGATGCCACGCGATCGCACGCCGCTAAAATTTGCTTTAAACGGGTTTCCCACTGGGGTTTGAGTTGAGATACTAAGGGCAGACGTTCGTGCAAAATTCGCAGTTCATCGGCTATGGTGTGGCGACGCTGGGGCGGAATTTTGGCTTGATGTAGTTTATGAATGGCTTCGGCAATTCGTTTAGATAGGGGAATTCCTTGGGGTTGGGGGAGTAGTTTTGTGGCGGTTACTCCGGGGACTTTGCGCTGAAGCCACATCTGAAATTCGGGAATTATGGCGATGGGTTCGGGGATGCTAATTCCATCGTTACTATTATCGGTAAATTCTTTTTGCCAAAGGGTTTTGTTGAGTTGATAGCTTTTAAAATCAGTGCCTTTTGCCCGTACTTTGCCGAGGAGGGTGATGGGAATGGTTGAATTATTGGGGTTTGTTAGGTTGTATTCTATTAAGCAGCGACGTCCGGGTTTGTGGCGAATGACTTTAATCGCACAAAGGTTGCTTTTTTGAAGGGGTTGTGGTAGGTTTTTGGTGAGTTCTTGCTGGGCGGTGATTGGGTTAAGGGCTGCGGTAAGGAATGACAGGTTTGGATCGGTGGTGATGTTGAATGGATCGATTACGGGAATGGTCATGGGATTGACGATTTTAGAGTTAAATGGGTGGCGTCGAACTGATGTTTTTTTAACGCAGAGGTACGCAGAGGTAAGCGCAGAGGGGCGCAGAGGGTTTGGGGGATTTGGATGATGGGTTGGGGGATTTGGAGGAATTATGGGACATGAGAGTCTCAAACCCTGACAAATGACGAATGACGAATGACGAATGACGATCTCCACCGTTAGCTTTTATGGTGTTCACCTACTTATTTCTTGCTTTTTGTTTTGTCTATCGGCTGGAGATTGCATCTGATATAAGCTGGTATATTTTTTATTGAGTTGGATTAATTGAGAATGGGTTCCTTGTTCGAGGATTTGTCCGTTTTCTAGGTAGAGAATTAAATCAGCATGAGCGGCGAGGGTTAAGTCATGGGTGATGAGAAAGGTGGTGCGGTTTTGGGCTACGCTTTCTAGGGCGGTGATGACGGCTTGTTCGTTATGTTTGTCTAAGCCGGTGGTGGGTTCATCGAGGATGAGAATGGGGGCTTTGCGAATGGCGGCTCGGGCGATGGCTAAACGTTGACGTTGTCCTCCGGAGAGGGTGGAGCCTCGCTCGCCTAAGATGGTGTCGTAGCCTTGGGGAAGTGCTTCGACAAATTCGTGAGCATTAGCAAGACGCACGGCTGCTTCAATCTGGGCGTGGGTAGCATCGGGTACTCCATAAGCGATGTTTTCCCAAACGGTGGCGGCAAAGAGTATACTGTCTTGCATGACGACACTAATTTGAGTTCGTAATGATTTGAGGGTATAGTCACGAATATCTCGTCCATCAATCATGACTCGCCCTTCGCTGGGGTCATACAAACGCAAAAGTAGGCTCAAGAGTGTCGATTTACCACTTCCGGAAGTGCCAACGAGAGCCACTTTTTGTCCGGGTTTTATGTCTAATTCAATGGCTTTGAGTAAGGGATTACTGGTTTGATAGGCAAAGCTAACACAATCAAATCGGACATATCCTTGAAATGGAGGCGCGACAATGGCAAACGGGGAATCACTAATCTCTGGTGTTTCATCTAAAATGTCTAAAACACGCTCCCCAGAGGCGACGGCTTTTGATAGTCGCCCGGTATATTTGGCGAAGTTTTGTATGGGTTTAAAGGCTTGTTTGAGATAGGTTAAGAAAACGAGAACATCCCCAGGGGTTAGAGCATCCCGTAATGTCAGCTTTGCACCATACCACAAGACAAGGGCTGTACCAATGGCGATGACGACATCCACAGTACGTTCTAAGCTAGCGGATAAGCGTTGGGTTTTCACGCTTTCCTTGAGACTGCGGTGATTGGCTTGGGAGAAGACGTTGGCGAAGGCGTCTTGCAGGGAAAGGGCTTGTACTAATTTAATTGCGCCAATTGATTCGGCTAGAGTGGCGGCGACAGCCCCCTCACGCCAACGCTGCTGACGCGAGGCTTGCTGGATTCGCTCACTTAGGCGGGTGGCGGCAAACCAAAAGAAGGGTAAGGTAATTAATGCTAGTAATGTTAGATCGCGATCGATCCAAATCATGATTCCAATCATACCCAATAGTGTCATAATGCTGACTAAAAGCGGCATGACGGCGGTGAGGACAATTTCTTGTAATCGGGTGGTATCGGTGCTGATTCGCACTAATAAATCACCACTTCTGGCTTTGGTATGGTAGGAGAGAGATAGGCACTGAAGATGGCGATAGAGTTGTTCGCGAATTTCGGCTAAGATGCGGCTACTGGCTAGGGCTAAACTCACGGTACTCCAGTAAGATGCTATTGCTCGTAGTGCGGTGATGGCGATTAACCCGAAAGCCGAGAGAGTTAGCAATGTTACTGGATCAAAACGATTGAGAATACTAATGTTTTTATCGGGTGCATCAATTAAAATATAGTCAAAAACAAATTTCAGGGGCCACGGTTCAAGTAATCGTAATACTACCTCAGCGAATAGAGCTAATCCCGCTGTAATTAAGAGTAAACTTTGTTTCTGAAGATAGGGGGAGAAGCGATGTAATATTCGCCAGAAACTAGGGATGGATTTTTGTGTCATTTGTCTTATGTCATTCGTCATTCGTCATTCCCAATCGGCTTCCCCTGTTCCCCTAGAAGGGCGGGTTTAGTCAAGTTATCAGTTTGGTGCAAAATGTTATCTGTCAAACCCGCCCCTACACCCTCTGCTCCCTCTGCCATACCCGCGATTTCTAATAGACGTTTCGCGATCGCATCCCAGGTATGATGGTGTTGTATTGTCTGTCTGGCGGCTTTTCCTAGCTGTTTGCCCCATTCAGGATTATGGTAGAGGCGCTCCAGGGTGGCGGCTAAGGCTACGGTGTCACCTGGAGGACACAATAACCCATTAATTTCATCTTCAATTAATTCTCTCAATTGTCCAATACGACTTGCCACTACGGGTAATCCGGCTGCCATGTATTCATAGACTTTTAAGGGTGAAAAATAAAAATCATATTGGTGCGGATAAGGGGCAACGGCAACGGTCATTTTTGCTAAAAATTCAGGAATTTTATCAGGATTAACTGCTCCGGTAAAATGAGTCACATCTAATAATTCGCGTGCTGATAATTCTGTGACTAAATTATCCCGTTCGGGTCCATCCCCGACAATTAATAGTCGCGTATTCCCATACTTTTGATGTAGGGTGTCAAAGGCTTCGACTAAAATCGATACTCCATGCCAAGGCTTGAGTGTGCCAACAAATCCCACGGTAAATGGTTCTGGATGAATCGATAACGGCAATTTAATATCACAGGAAAAACGCTCTGGGTTAACGCCATTAGCGATAATATGCACTCGTTTACTTACTCCCGGATAGCTTTCTATATAAGTCTTAATTTCTTCAGACACGGCAATAATTGCACTGGCTGTACTAAACACTTGCTGTGCCACTTGTTCGGCTAGTGTGCGATCGACTAATCCCCGATGTTTTGCCTGTTCTTGAATCAAGGGAGCATTGACTTCTAAAATCCCTGGTATTCCCATAGACTTGGCATAATCCATTCCGGTAAAACTCCAGAGCGAGTAACGCTCATAAACTAAGTTAAAAATACCGTTATTTTCAAGTGCTATACGTAGATCAAGGTTAGCAGATAGGGCAGCTTGTTCACGGGCAGCTATTTCACCTTTGGGAATAGAGGGTAAACGATGAACGATGACATCGGCTAAATCCGGTGGCGGATCACCACCGATTCGTGTGGCAAATAAATCAACCTGTATTCCTAGTTTTAGCCAAGCACGAATTACCTCCTGAACATGAATTGAGCAACCTTTTTGACCAAAAACGGGAATACCTGGATCAGCGCAAATATAAGCAATTCGCATAATTTATAGCTTCAACAAACGATAAACAACTAACTTTATTTTTAACCCTATTTCCCCTCAATTATCCCTGTGTTATGGATAAAATAAATAGGTCTGTAGGGGCGGGTTTCACCACTTAACTTTATTGTTGACCCTAATGTTACTAAACCCGCCCTGAATCAGGGATAAAATAAATAACCTTGTAGGGGCGGGTTTCACTAATTAATTTTATTCTTGACCGTAATGTCATTAAACCCGCCCTGTGTTGTGGATAAAATAAATAGGTCTGTAGGGGCGGGTTTCACCACTTAATTTTATTATTGACCCTGATGTTACTAAACCCGCCCCGTCTCAAGTCTGGAATAAAAGGGTTATTTGACAAATGACAAGATATCCTGTTTGGTAACGCTTACGCGAAACCCAACCTACTTATACATTTTGCGTAAAACTAACATTATCTTGTGGGTCAGACTGGGATAATATATGATTAGAAACAACTGGGGAAGACTGTAACTTATCTTGATTAACCACTTGATTAAAAATAGTGCGTAAAACCGCAGTATTGCGATAAATATCAAACTCTGACTCAATCAATTGCCGCGCTTTTGTTGCCAGTTTTACCCGTAAACTGGAATTAATCAGTAAGCGTTCTAGGGCATTTGCCAACGCCTGAGAATCATGTTGAGCCACCATCAATCCCGTCTCTTCATGACGCACAACTTCAGGAATTCCGGTTACATCAGTAGCCACACAAGGCGTGCCCAGCGCCATCGTTTCCAGTAAAACCGTTGGTAAACCCTCACGATTTCCATCGCTACCAATAATATAAGGTGCAGCAAATACAGCCGCATTCTGGATATGCTCAAAGACTTCATTTTGAGGACGCGAACCAATAATTTCAACCGTTGATTCTAAACCGAGGTGTTGAATTTGCTCTCGTAGATTTGCTTCTAATGAACCCGATCCAATAATTTGACAGTGAAACGAACAGCCGCGATGGGCAAGAATCGAACAAGCGTCAATTAAAACAGAAACCCCTTTTTTCTCCACCAATCGACTGACTGAAAGAATAGTGGGTGGGCGTTCTTGGGGAGATTTATACCCCAACTGGTTTAAATTCAAGCCATTATAAATGCGCTGGATAGGGGCGGCGGCTGCACCATACATCTGTTGTAAATACTTGAGATTATAGTCACTAACCGTAATCACACTTGCCGCATCTTGTAGCTTCCGTTTCATATCTTCCGGTTCGACACTTTCATGGAAAATATCCTTAGCATGAGCCGTGAAAGTATAAGTAATTCCGGCAAAATGAGCAGCCAAACGAGCAACACTGGTTGCCACTGTACCAAAATGGGCGTGGAGATGACTAATATTTTTTAACCGTACCTCTCGTGCTAACCAGGCGGCTTGATAAACGGTACTGGCTTTTTCTCCTTGAGCAAACTCTAATTTTGTCCAAAAATCGGGGATAATTTTACTGGCTTCCTGAAGTTCTGCCCAGAAGAAGCTAGCGGCTGTTGGGTTAAGGCTATTGAGAGATTCGCTAACTCGCCCTTGGATGGGTTTACGAATATAGTAAACGGGAGCGCGAACTTGGGAAATAATATTTTGAAAATGAGTTTCCGCCGGAGGGCGCAGAGCAAATATTTCTATCTCTAATCCAGCGGCTTCATGGGCTAAAATTTCATTGACGACGAATGTTTCTGAGTAGCGTGGATAACGCTTGAGAACATAACCAACGCGGTTTAATTGTGTGGAAAGCATCATTGAAATTAGAGATTTGCAAAATTGTGAATATGTAGGGGCGGGTTTAAACGATAACGTTCCGGCTAAAACCACTAACTAAACTCAACCCGCCCCAACCAAGCTGAGAGTTTTGAGTTTTGAGTTTTGAATAAAGCATCATTCCAATGGGGGATTAGGTAAAGGTTGGATGTGTAGGGGCGGGTTTAACCGATAACGTTTCTACTCAAACCACGAACTGAACTAAACCCGCCCCAACCAAGTCCTATAGTTTCTACATAAACAAATGAATCTTGACGAATTTGATTTCTGATTCAACAATTACGAAACATTAGCCATGGAAATAACTGGGGAATCAACAACAGATTCGAGTAAATGAGGTAAACGTGCCAACCCATGGAAATCGATGCGATCGCGTCGATGTGTCGATGTTCCCATTGTCCGCGATAGCCATTCACTTAAAGCGGTGGGCGTGACATTATCGGGATGCAGCATATCAACTAATCCCAAATCCTGTAACCGTTTAGCTCGAATTAACTGTTCCTGGCGCGGTTTGACTCGTGGTACAATCAGTGCGGGTTTGTCAAAGGAAAGAACTTCATAAGTGGTGTTGTAGCCGCCCATCGTAATCACACAATCCGCCCGATTCAATAATTGAGTAGGTTCAGCCAGAAACTCCAACACTCGTAAACGGGGATGTTTTGCCGCGATTTGGTGTAAGTGTTGACGCACAGGAAGGGGCATAAATGGACCGGTTAAAATCACCCCGTTGGTGTCTGGAGGTAAAGGGGTTTGGGCAAAGGTTTCCGCCAGCTTATCCCCATCTTGCCCACCGCCAACCATACACACCGCCAGCCGCCCAGGGGGAAGATTTAGTGTGGCTAAGGGATCAACGTCGGGAGTATCCACAAATTCCAGTCGTTTGCGCTGATCAAAACAACCGGTATAACGCACCTTTGCGGCTATATCGGGGGAAAATTGACAATCCTCAACCAAATCAGAGATTCTAGGATCACCGTAAATCCACACCGCATCGTAATACTTACGAATGATGTCTTCATTCTCTGCCTGCTGCCATTCTTGCTGTACTTTTATCGGATCATCAAGCACATCCCGTAAACCTAAAACACAACGGGTATCTGTTTGAGTATGCAAATACTCTAGGGTTAAATCTAATTCTCGAATTGCCCCCCGTGGCACATTATCGACAATGAAGACATCGGGTTGAAAGGATTCGACAGTCGCCCGAATAATATTAGCGCGAAGGTTGACAATGTGCTGAAGCGACAGATCCAAGCGACGGGATTGATATTGTCCATTGGTTCCTTTATGCAGGGCGGGAAGCGCCACATAATCTACACCATCAGGGATGTGCAGATTACTTGCCTCACTCATGCCACTAATCAGTAGAATGTCCGTGGGTAAAGCAGACTGGGCAAGGGTTTGAGCCATTAACAAATTGCGTCGCTTATGACCCAAACCCATCGTATCATGGGAGTACAACACCACCCGCAATTTCTGAGTTCTAGCGCTATTCGGTTGGACAATCGCCGGAGATAGATGGGAAAACCACCCCGTATGAGCCGCATCAGTCGCACGACTTGTTCGTTCTCTGAAATGAAGATGCTGTGCAATTTCAGCGGTTTTAAACTTAAAACTGGCGGCTTTTGCTCTATTCAAAAAACGTTCAAGTGTGCGCGTTTGTGCTATCATTGTTATCTCCTGATGCTCCAAAATGTGGTTTCTTGTGATTGATGTATCCTTTAGGCGAGCAGGATGAGAGAATTGAGGCTTTCCCCTAAAATTGATGTTGTTTTCTGGTGTCTTAACTTTAAGTTAATCAACTGCCATGAAAACAAGGTGATACTTTTATGAGAACTCTTTCATGTTTGTCATTTGTTATTTGTCATTTGTCATTTGTCATTTGTCGTTTGAAAAAGAAAATCTAGTAGAGACGTCCCCTACAAATCTCTACTAGATTTTTATATATACTCTGTCGGTGATCGTTATCTGAATGTGTCCCAGCGTAGCGTCTAATCAAGTGCGGAGGCGATAACCCATGCCTCTAACGGTTTCAATTAAGTCACTGCCTAATTTTTTACGTAGATAACCGATATAAACATCAACGATATTAGAGCCCGGATCATAATCATATCCCCAAACATGACTGAGTAATTGCTCTCGGCTCATCACTTGTCCGGGATGGCGTAACAGGGTTTCTGCGAGGGTAAATTCTCGTGCGGAGAGTTCAACAAGTTGACCCTTAACCCGAACCCGACGAGTCCGCAAATCTAAACTAACATGACCGATGGTGAGTACCATCTCCTCCTTGGTTTTCGGCAAATGGTTATTCCGCAACCGCAAGCGCACCCGGGCTAAGAGTTCTTCAAACCGAAAGGGTTTGGTCATATAATCATCAGCCCCTCCCTCTAATCCAGCGACTTTATCACGGATGTCATCACGGGCGGTGAGAATTATAATCGGGATTTGTTCCCCCTGACCCCGTAACTCCTCTAGCACCTGTAAACCATCTTTACCGGGGAGTCCCAAATCCATAATTAGCAGGTCAAATTCGTGGGAGAGCGCCATATCCAGCGTCTCCCCCGCATCTATGGCTACGCTGGTGGTAAATCCTTTAGCCCGCAGCCCTTTTTCTAGAAATGAGGCAATCCGGGGTTCATCTTCAGCAATTAGAATTCGATTCATGAAATAAATTATCCTGTCTTGGCTCTAGAGGAAGAACAATCGTGAATTGAGCGCCAGCACCCAGTCGGCTGTTGAGTTTCACTTGTCCCCGATGCGCCTGGGCGATCGCTTGAACGATAGATAACCCCAAACCCGCGCCTTCAGAACGACGACGGCTGTTGGGGAGTCGAGCAAACCGCTCAAAAATCCGCTTTTGGTTAGCGGAGTCAATTCCTTTTCCAGTATCGCGAACCCAGAAATAGGCGTTGTGGCGATTGATCGCGGAACCCAAGGCGATTTGATCTCCCGCCTCGGTATGTTGGGTAGCATTTTCAGCCAGGTTCATCATCGCTTGCGTCAGACGCTGACGATCAGCGACAATTTGACCAGACGCGATCGCATCCAATTGCCAGTCTCGTTCGGCTAAGGCTTTGGCTTTAGCAAAAAGTTCCTCGGTGAATGAGTCAATATCTATGATTTCAACCTGTAAAAAATCCCGCCATTCGGCTTTCGCCAACAGGAGCAAATCATTGACAAATCGGTTCATCCGATCCAATTCATCGAGGACTAATTCTAATGTTTCCTGTTGCGCTTTTGGGTCATCATCCCATAATTCCAGATGACCTCGGATAATCGTGATTGGTGTCCGCAGTTCGTGACCCGCATCATTGATAAAGTCTCGCTGGCTAGTAAACGCCCGATGCAGACGATCCAGCATTTGATTCAGCGTAGTGGTCAATTCTGCAATTTCACCCGTACCTTGTATAGGAATGCGTTGCGTCAGATCTGTTTCACTAATCGAACGCGCCGTTTCTGTAACCGAACGTAGGGGGGCGAGTACCCGTCCAGCAGCAACCCAAGCCACAATGGACGCAACCACCATCACAACCAACGTTACTTTAATAATCACCCAAACGACTTCATTAACTTCTTCCTTTTCATAGGCAATCACATTAGCAACAATAAACAGTCCCCGAATTTCTCCGCCAATTTCCACCGGTTCGGCATAGTAAAGAATCGGACCAACTGATGTTTCTTCCCAGCCTTTTGTGGGTT
>CAKZMA010000202.1 GCA_937127375.1 uncultured Coleofasciculus sp.
GCATCTGTCAATACCCCAAATCCGATTATTTTCCCAAACCTGCTTTTGAGCAAATTTTGACCTAAGCCTAAGTCAGTTAGTGGAAATCACATCAACTCCATTAACTTATATAAACAGTCCTTAAACCCTGACCAAGGACAAATCAAGAAGGACAAAGGACAAAAAGCCCATAAATTTAATCGGCAAAAATAAAAATTCACCCATCCTTCACTTAAATTTTATTCAAACAATTTCCTCTTTTCGTCTGCATCTGTGTCGGCTACAGTATAAGAGAACGTCCCATTCAGGTGACATTAATATTCTGCCAAAATTTTGTCAGACTGTGCCACCTGATGATCCGGAATGTTCTGATAAATATCCGAAGGATAAAATAGTGACGGGAGACAGCTATGAAACTGAAGACCAAATTTATCTCAGGCTTTCTCGGGGTGGCATCGCTGGTCGCTGTTTTGGGAATTATTACAATTCAAACAAAGAAAAATGTTGATGAGCAATTTAATCAGATTACCGAGGGTACTACCCGCCAACTGGTGGCATTAAATCAGATTAAGGCAGCCTCCTTACGGTTAACCAATAAAGCCTATAGTTATGCTGTGATCGAAGGAAAATCGACCACCACCTCGCCAACAGCTCAAGACGAAGAACCGGAAAAACAAGCCAAAGTTGACTTCCAACAATCCGTTGCTGCTCTGGATCAGTATTTAGCCGAATTTCAGTCCTTTGCCAATAACCCTCAAGCTCAAAGCTTTTATCGGGAATTAAAAATCAGTAAACTGCTATTGGCAGAAATCAGCCAGGAAATTTTAGCCTTAGATGACACAAACTTCCGACGCACTGATATCTTGGCAAAACGGCAAGCGTTAGAGAATGCAGAAGACCAATTTTTAGCCGTTGTTGATCAAGCCATTACTTTTCATACGAATACTCTAGAAGAAGAAAATCAAACCGCAAATCGCAGTTCAACCTACTCACTGATTATTAACCTCACAGCAATTACTGGAGTTGTCGCCGTATCAATTATTTTCGGTATTGTTTTAGCCGATCGCGTCACCAAGCCGATTGTTAAACTCAAAGAAGCCGCCTCAAAAATTGGCGAAGGGGACTTCGATACTTATGTTGAGGTGCAAACCAAGGACGAACTAAGTGTCTTAGCGGATACCTTTAATCAGATGAGTAAACAGCTCCAAGAAACGACGGTATCTAAATCCTATCTCGATAATATTATCAGTTCCTTGAGTGATGGACTCATTGTGCTGAATAAAAATATTAGAGTTGAGAGTTTTAATGAAGCTACATTATTTCTATCCGGATATTCTCCCAAAGAACTGCGGGATCAACCCTTAGAGCGTTTCTTTAAAGAAGATAACTTCCTAGCTCATTTACAGGCAAATGATTCGCAACAAAGTGGCTTTCTGGGTCGGTACGAAACCACCTTCTTTACGAAAAAAGGGACTTCTGTTCCCGTGTCTGTAACCGCCTCAGTGATGAAAAATTCATCCGACAGGATTCAAGGAATTGTTTGTTTAGTCCAAGACATTTCAGCTCGCAAACGGGCAGATGAGGCATTGCGCCGCCAAGCGTTAATGTTTGAAACGATTTATGATGGTGTTATTGTCACCGATTTAAAGGGTCATATCCTGGACTGGAACCCAGCAGCAGAACGTATTTTTGGCTATGAAAAAACCGAAGTATTAGGTCAAACCTGTGGCATGGTTTATCAACCCGATGAAGCCACCGCCCTAACGCAACAAATGCTGGATAGTTTACTACATGAAGGACGCTGGACGCGGGAGATTGAATTTATCCGAAAAGATGGCAATAAAGGGGTGTGCGAAACCGTGGTTGTGCCGTTGCGGGATGACCTGGGTAGACCCATCGCCGCGATTGGGGTGAACCGGGATGTGACTGAACGAAAAGAGTATGAAAATAAACTGGTAGAAGCGCGGGAAGCCGCCGTCGAAGCCGCCCGGGCAAAAGCTCAATTCTTGGCAAATATGAGCCATGAAATCCGCACACCGATGAATGGCGTGTTGGGAATGAGTGAATTGCTGTTAACGACAGATCTTAATCCCCGCCAACTGGATTTTGTCAAAACCTTACAAGTCAGTGGTGAACATTTACTGGGTGTAATTAATGATATTCTCGACTTCTCCAAACTCGAAGCCGGAGAAATGCGCCTCGATGTTGATGAGTTGAACATTAATCGGTCGTTGGAAGATGTCTTAGATTTGTGTTCTCCCCAAGCCGAAGCCAAGGATTTAGAATTAGCGCTGTTAGTGGATACGGATGTACCGCGACGACTGATGGGAGATGTGGGGCGATTGCGTCAAATTTGCACGAATTTAGTCAGTAATTCGATTAAGTTTACCGAATCTGGCGAAGTGGTGATTCGGGTGTCGGTTCATCAGGAATTGCCGGATCAGGACAAGCTTCAACTGCGATTTGCTGTGCGGGATACAGGGATTGGGATTAACCCAGAGGATAAAAGTAAACTCTTCCAAGCCTTCTCTCAAGTTGATTCCTCGACTACCCGCAAATATGGGGGGACAGGTTTAGGTTTAGCCATCTGTAAGCAACTGGTAGAAATGATGGGGGGTGAGATTGGCGTCGAGAGTCAACTGGGTGTGGGTTCGACATTCTGGTTTACAATTACCTTTGGTAAAGTAGCGCCCGGTACTGAGGAAGATGAGAGCGATCGCATCTTTAGTAATTTACCCATCTCCCCCGAATCCCTGCAAGGGAAACGGGTATTAATCGTCGATGACCGCCCAATTAATCGCCAAATTGTCAAGTATCAGTTAGAGGCGAGGGGCATGGAAGTCGATGAAGCTGATAATGGTATTATTGCCCTCAATGCCATGCAAGCCTCTGCCGAAGCGGGTAAACCCTATGATGTGGCGCTACTGGATATGAAAATGCCCAAAATCGATGGGTCAACCCTAGGACGGTTGATTCTGGCTGAACCCGATTGGGCAAAAACCAAGTTAGTCCTAATGACTTCGATGCACGCCGGAGATTCCGCCCAACCCTTGCTGAAAAGCGGGTTTGCCGATTATTTAGTTAAACCGGTTAAAGAATCTCAATTGCTGGAATCGTTACAGAAAATTCTGGCGGCTGAGATTCCCGCTACCCTCTTCAGTACCCAATCAGCTATCCTTGATCCGTCTCAGCCTGCACCCCAACCCACTTGTCTGAAAATTCTCTTAGTCGAAGATACACCAATTAACCTGAAACTGGTACGCCATCAGGTGCAATTATTGGGACATGAATCAGAGTCGGCAGAAAATGGTCAAGAAGCCCTTGACAAAATCGCCCAAAATGACTACGACATCGTGTTAATGGATTGTCAGATGCCCGTAATGGATGGCTACCAGGCAGTCCGAACCTTACGCCAGCGAGAAGGAACAGACCGCCATACCGTAATTATTGGCATGACCGCTTACGCCATGCAAGGCGATCGCGAAAAATGTCTAGCTGCAGGAATGGATGACTATCTGAGTAAGCCTGTGATGGTGAAAAACTTGGCACCCGTATTAGAACGATGGTCCTCCGTGGTCAAAGGCGTCTCCCCCAAACCTGAACGTCCCTCTCCGGCTCAATCCACGAGTAGTCTACTCTCTAATGTCGTAGACTGGAAGCGTCTCAAGGAAATCTCCGAAGGTGATCCAGGATTTCAACTCGAGTTAGTCCAAGGCTTTATTAAAGAAGGCGCGAGTTTTATTAACCAAGCAAAACAGGCATTAGCGAATAAAGACTGGGTCATGGTTACCAATAAAGCCCACCAACTCAAAGGTGCCAGTTCCTCCGTCGCCGTGCAAACCATGCCCGATGTGGCGGAACAACTGCGACATGAGGCGAGAACAAAAAATGGCGAGAGTAGCGCTAAACTAATTGGGGAGTTAGAGAAACTCCTTGAGCAACTAAAAGGACATATCGACCTAAATACCACCTCGCTGAAAGAGGAACTACCCAACAAAGGATGGGATTTTCAACAAGAGGTTGCTGAGTTAGCAGCAAAGACATCGAAATTGAAAGCGGAAACAGAACCACAGCAGTCGCTAACTCTTTTGTTAGTGGAAGATACGCCAATTAACCTGAAATTAGTCCAGCATCAAGTCCGCCTCCTAGGTCATCAGTGGGATTCTGCGGAAAATGGTGAAAAAGCCCTGGAAAAATTGGCAGAGAATGATTATGACATTGTGTTAATGGATTGTCAGATGCCAGTGATGGATGGCTATGAAGCCACGCAAGCCTTACGGCAACGGGAAGGTAAAGACCACCATACGATTGTGATTGGCATGACCGCTTATGCGATGCCAGGCGATCGAGATAAATGTATTGCAGCGGGAATGGATGACTATCTGAGTAAACCGGTGATGGTGAAAGAACTGAAAGTCATGTTACAGCGATGGTCATTGGTGGTCAAGGAAAATAAGGCAAAATCCAGCAAACAGATGGACAGCCAAGATAGGACCCAAGGGACTGTCGATCCGGTGGATTGGAGTGCATTGTCAGAAATTTCTGGTGGTGATCCAGAGTTTCAGTTGGAATTGGTGAAAGGATTTATTAATGATGGGTCAATGTTTCTCTCCCAAGTCCACCAAGCCTTGGCGGATCAAGATTGGGTAACGTTAGCGAATAAAGCTCATCAACTCAAGGGTTCTAGTGCGTCTGTGGCGGTGGAATCGATGTCAGATTTAGCGCGTCAACTGAATGATTGCGCTGATGAGAAAAATTTAGAGGAGGCGAAGGAATTGATGAGTCAAATGGAGGAAATTATGGCGCAGGTTAAGGCGTCGGTGGAGAAGAAAGCAGCGGCGGTATAGGAAAAGTTTGAGTTTATATGCACTGATGTGTATTAGTCAGAACTTCCATTCGTAAGTGAGGTACACAGATCCCCGACTTCTCTAAGAAGTCGGGGATCTAGCTTGGATAGTGACATTTGAAACCCTTATACATCAAGGTTTAGCTGTTCCCTACCCTGACCACAACAGTTATTCAGCAAACCCTATACTAGAGATTGCACGTACTAACACGAGCAAACAAATCATCCCGAAGATCTCCCCACGCCAACCATCCCATGACTCCACCCGCAGGAAGATGTCCTATTGGTGCATTCTGATTAAATATCAGCTCATTGTAACTTTGCCACCGATTCGACACCCGCCAGCCAATCTGATCAGCAAATGCCATCAAATTTTTTCCTGATTGCTCATAAATCCGCTTCTGAACACTAAAACCTAATTTCCCACTGCTAGACTTAATCCAAAGTTGATCAATCGCCCTAAGTTCCTGACAAGGAAATTGCTGAATATCTTGATTCGTTAAATAGCCGCGTTTATCCGCACCCGTAATTTCTAAGATAATCGTAAACGTTTCCTCGTCTGCTTCTCGCCACTGCCCTGCTGCTAACAGTTCGTCAAGTTTACTATAGTTTGCCCCTTCAGAAGAGCTTAAACTATCTTCAAACATACGCTTTCTTGTAAATCAATATACAGTAGAGATTTGGTATCCTGATCACCCAGTTTTTTCTACTGTATAACTTAATCAATCATTCCCTACCCGAATCAGAACGATTAAGCTAACAATACATAATGACGAATATCTGGCGGTGCAGCGAACAACTCTTCGCCTTCTAAAAACGCTTGCTGAATGTGAGCCGAGTCCAAATGTACTCGCCACGCTTGCTCACTTTCCCATTCTGCGACAAAGGCAAACTCTGTGGGAATCGCTGGACTTTGTAATAACTCGTAAGTGATACAACCGGGTTCCTTGCGCGTCGCTTCAACGATTTCTAACAACAGTGCTTTGAGTTTCTCTTCCTTCCCCGGATGCGCGACGACACGAGCTAATACTCGGATTGCTGAGTTTACCATGATAATCAATCCTCTGCGTACATCTCCTCACCAATAAAAGGCTACCGCAGTTCGGAACGCGATCGCAAAAACCAAGCCCATACAAAAATACGGCGGAAAAACTCCCTGGATCAGAGGTTTTCCCGCCGTTATTATGTTATGGAAAAGACTAGAACATTTGTTCTATAACCTTTGAAAAAAACGGGTCAACCCCAAATCAATTGGTTAACCCGTAAGCTTGGGAACGCCTTGATGGACTATTTTTGTACCACCAGTTTAACGTTGGCATTTTGTAAGCCACGTTGCTTGACCTCTGCTAAGGTCTTGTTAACGGCATACTTCTGGTTGATCGAGTTGATCAGTTCGGTTTGGTTGTGCTTTTTAGCAACACCCCACAGGTCAGCGATCAGGTCAAAGGAACCATCGCCATTGCGAGACCAACCGAGGTCATACTCGCCTTCGAGAACAGCAACGATGTCCGAACGAACACGTTGACCGTTGTAGCCGCGCACATCAGCTTCCGTTTTAACGGAAATACCTAGATCGCTCAAAGAAGCCTTTAAGATTTCGGCGTCGGTGATCTTGGTACGCAGAGTGCTAAAGTGAGACATTTTAGATTTCCTCCAGTAGAGATAGAAAACAAACGACAACGTAGCTTTTTTCTTGGGTCTGCCGCGGTTAAATTGCGGCGTCTTTTGAAACTGCTAGCAAGTATTTGCTAGCCTTTCCTCCTGTTGGGAGCAGGAGAAAGCCTTTTAGAACTCCATTCGCTGATATTCAGCAACGGAGGCTGCAGCAGGTCGCGCTCTCTGTCTTGCCCAGTCCCTCAGGGCTGTGACCTGCTCAGTCATTGTCCGAGAAAGCGGTAGCGTGGCTTTGATCGCCGCTATAATATCCAGTTGGGTGAATTCCCGGTCTTGTGCAAATGCCTCGTACATTGCAGCGATGAGGGCTTGCTCAATTTCTGCACCGGAAAAACCGTCACAAATTGTCGCCAACTGTTCGATATCAAAGCGCTCTATATCTCGACGCCGCTTACTCAGATGAATCTTAAATATTTGCTGACGCTCTTCTTTATTCGGTAAGTCAACAAAGAATATTTCGTCAAATCGACCTTTGCGGAGAAACTCTCCCGGTAGCCGTTCCACTCGGTTAGCTGTCGCCATGACAAATACAGGCGATGTTTTCTCTTGCATCCAGGTTAGGAAGGAACCAAAGATGCGGCTAGAGGTGCCACCATCGGAGTCAGCCGAACCACTGCTCCCCGCAAAAGACTTGTCCAGCTCATCAATGAAAAGGATGGCGGGTGAAATCGATTCTGCTGTTTTTAGGGCATTTCTCAAGTTGGCTTCTGAGCGACCAACCATGGAACCATCATACACCCGACCCATATCTAACCGCAATAGCGGTAGTCCCCAAAGGCGAGACGTTGTCTTGGCAATGAGGGATTTTCCGCATCCGGGAACTCCCAGAATCAGCATCCCTTTGGGTTGGGGTAAACCATACTCTCTTGCCCGTTCAGTGAAAGCGCCCGATCGCTGTTTCAGCCATCGCTTCAGCTCTTCTAAACCACCAATGGCATCAATGGTTTCATCCTCTTCAATATACTCTAAAATACCATTGCGACGAATGAGCTGTTTTTTCTCAGAAAGCACAATATCGACTTCCGCTTCCGTGAGACGCCCAGCTTTGACTTGGGCTTTGCGATACACTTTCTCCGCTTCGTCTCGCGTCAAACCCAATGCGGCTTTCAGGAGTTTCTCCCGCGTTTCCGTGGTGGTGCGACGCCCTTTGGTTTTTTCCAATTGCTGAGACAGCACTTGGTTAAGTTCGGTCAAATCCGGTAAGGGGTAGTCGATAACCACCACTTCCTTCTCTAACTCGATCGGCACCTGCTGCATGGGAGACATGAGTACAATCGTCTTCTGAGCCGCCTTGAAGCTCGCGATCGCATCCCGCAGCCATCGGGTTGTTGCTGGAGAATCAATAAATGGATGTAGATCCTTAAATATATAGATACCAGGTTCTTTTTGTTGAATAACCCATTGAACAGCTGCTTCTGGAGAGACTGTATTGTGTTGGGTGATGTGGCGTGATTGACCATACTCCACAATCCCATGGGTGACAGTCCACACGAATACGCGCCGTTGCTGATTCTTATTTTGAGCAATCATGGCTATTGCCCGTTCTGTCCGCTCTTCCTCTGACGTCACCAGGTAGATTAGAGGGTATTGAGCTTGAATGAGAATACTTATCTCTTCTTGCATGACTATCGACCTACTTAGAGACGGCACAACCACTGCCCAAACATCATTAATAGAACTCTCGCAGTTAGCTGTTTTTGTAACACTATCAACAAGGAACAAGTTCCTCTTCGCCCTGAGAATCGGTATGAGAATCGGTACGGGATTTAACTTCTTCTCGCACTTTCTCGACAGGCAGTTCATCATCCAGAAGGCTGGGCTGATTTTTTAGGGCAACCATATCTCCATCTTGAATAACAACTGAGTTAGAACATTCGGGGCAATTGTATACCCGATGAGTATTCCCGTAGGATGCTTCTACCTCGTCAACCACTTCCGGGTGGTGTAGATAGAATACGATTGCTCTCTCGACCATCGCCGACATTGAGTCTGAGTCAACGGCTGCTCGGATTTTGAGCTGGCGATGAAGTCCTGGTGGGAGATACAACGTAACTTTTTGCTTGTCTTGCATATTATTTTCAATCGTTTTACCCGGGTATGTATGCCAGATTAGCGCCATTCTCCTTGGCTGTCAATACAGTAAGCCAGCATGACGGCAATTTTGTAATATTTCTTTACATTATCCCGTTCTGATGCCCGATCAGGCGTGGAGAAGATGGGGAAGATTGTGTAGGGGCGGGTTTCACTACTATCTTTTCGGTTACACCTAGATGTAAATAAACCCGCCCCGACTTTACAAATGACCAATGACAAATGACTCTTGATAAATGACCTGGAAATTCATTGCTAGAATCGCGCCACTGGCTGTCTTACTCGTAAGCTGTCAGGGTACTAACGTGGATTTGCCAGAAAGCTGGAACACCTACCGCAACCCCCGCTTTAACTTTGAGTTCCTCTATCCCAACAATTGGATACCCTTTCCCATACCTGACAATCTTGATGGTCGAGCCTTTCGTGATCCGAAGAATCCCGACTGTGAGATTAGGGGATGGGCAGAATTTGCCGAACCAGGAACCCCATCACCTGAGAGTACATCCAAACCACTCAATCCATCTCAACCTCAAAATTTCTTCACTGAACAAGGTGAAACGGGTCAACTTCAGGTGAACCTTGACTCTGATATCAGTTTGATGACCCTAACCCTGACCCAGGAAAATGTAAGCTACAACTGGCAGGGACGTTGTGAGAGCGAACAATTTGCTGATTACTATCGCTTTTTCTATTACATTGCTCGTCAGTATCGTCTTCCAGTAGCTGAGGAGAACTGATAGCTGCAAATCCGCATCCATACAAAATGGGTAGTTGCGCTGTCTTCTCTATCAGTCTCGGCATCACCGACAATAAACTCTTTCTTAATTCAAGAAAATATGCTCCGATTTGCCGCCTTGCAAAAAGGTTGATGTAGCAACGGTTAAGGGATTGCGGGATGTTTAGCGCGATCGCATCCGGCTATCCATCTAAAAGAACACATCCTTTCTTTGTAAAATACGGAAGTGCGATCGCATTACTGCCTTACTTGGGTATGAACCATGTCCTCAGAACTTCCCTCCCCGACTAATTCCCCAACAAGTTCCACACCCCTACGAGTTGTAATTGTGGAAGATGATCCCATGATGCAACTTGGCTTAGAACAATCCTTATCCACTAACCCCCAGCTTGAACTGGTGGGACAAGCTGAAGATGGCTATATGGGCGTGGAGATGACCAAACAACTCCGACCTGATATCGTGGTCATGGATATTGGTTTGCCGCGTTTAGATGGGATTGCTGCTACTCAGCAAATTAAAGCGGAACTCCCTGAGGTGAGAGTGGTCATCCTCACCTCTCATACCACCGATCGCGAAATTATTGCCTCACTCTCTAGCGGTGCTGATGCTTATTGTGTTAAAGGATCAAGTGTAGAACGATTACTCCAGGCGATCGCAGCGGCGGCTGAAGGTGCAACGTACCTCGATCCTCAAATTGGTCGTCAAGTTCTCAAGCATCTGTCTCCCCCTTCTCCCACAGGTAATGTTTCCAATTTGTCACAACGGGAGCTAGAAGTCTTAAAACTGATCGTAGAAGGCAATAGTAATCCAGAGATTGCCGCTAAACTCTACCTCAGCGCCAATACCGTTAAAACCCATGTACGCGGGATCATGAACAAACTTTCGGTAGATGACCGGGTACAAGCGGCGGTGGTGGCGTTGCGATCGGGCATAGTTTAATGTCTTATATCGTTCGTTTACCCCTGTGTACCTGAAGTCCCCATCTTCCCACGTCGCTAACAATGTGGGACGAAGTATTCTGCTAAATTTTACTAAAATTTACACTTTTTTATACTTTTATAGTATAGTAGCTACAGATAGCTGCTCGATAAGGAAACCTGCCGGTGGCAGATATCATCCATAACCAGAGTGTAAGTGATGAATCCTTGTCCACTGGATGTCAGACTATTGTTGAATTCTGAGGTATCCCAGTTTTGTTGTTAGCTTTGGCTCAAGTAAACTCTTGCCAACCTGCTAAGGCGTTAGTCCTATGGGCAGAGTACTGAGTACGGCAAATACTAATCGAGGTTGAACACAATTCCCCTAGGATTTGATGGCATAGCCAATTTAATCCGTATATTGGCGGTTTTGTCATCAAAACTAGACTGTTGAGAGTATTTTCGATCTAATAATGACTTCCAATCTGTTTCAACGAGTTGCCATCGCTCTAAAGCGGTTGACTTTAGGGGATTGCAATCAACAACAGCCTGGGTTAAACCAATATCGGCAATGCTACAGCGCTCAGATATTACAACCCTGACCTTATCTATTGCAACCTTCAAAAACATCATTGTTGGTAATATAAGTAACACGGGTAATATGATGTCCGGACCCATCACCCTTAATAAAAAAGCCCGAAACCCTTGCGGTTAAAGCATTGTTATTAGGGGCAATTCACCGGACTTGATATAATGCGTTCAATCTTGACTTCCCATCAGGAGAATATTGACTGACTGGGTTTTCCAGCCAACGATTGAGTCATTTTTGAGTAGATACTCAACTCATTAGAGTAAGTAGGAAGTCAAAAGGGAAAATCATAACTGTGGACACTCGACAACCCTAAATTTATCGAAGCTATCAAATTATATTCCCATCCAAGTTGCATTGGGATCGGGAATAGTACCAATTTTAATGGTAAACACCTGGAGGTAGTTGCATGAAATCATCACTCGTTATCCTTTATCACCGCGAACCTTATGATGAGGTCGTGGAAAATGGCAAAGTGCATTATCGGGCAAAGAAAAGCCCCAATGGGATTGTGCCAACCCTAAAAAGCTTCTTTGCCGGCGTCAATCAAGGCACCTGGATTGCTTGGAAACAGGTGAATGCTAAGCAGAAAGCTAACTTTGAACAGCGGATTGTTGTTGAAGGTGAAGCAAACTACAACGTTCGCCGGATTCCCCTCTCTGCCGATCAAGTCAAGCATTTCTATCACATCACCTCGAAAGAAGCATTTTGGCCCATTCTGCATTCATTCCCCTATCACTTCACTTACGAAACCTCAGATTGGGAAAACTTTCACACAATTAACCGCCTGTTTGCCGAAGCCGCCTGTGACGAAGCGGCAGATGATGCTCTAATTTGGGTGCATGACTACAATCTATGGTTAGTGCCCTACTATATCCGGCAGCTAAAGCCGAATGCTCGGATTGCGTTCTTCCACCACACTCCCTTCCCCTCGGTGGATATTTTCAATATCTTACCTTGGCGGGAAGAAATTACTGATAGTTTACTCTGCTGCGATATCGTCGGCTTCCATATTCCGCGCTATTCAGAGAATTTCGTCAATGTGGCTCGCAGCCTACGCCCAGTGGAAATTGTCAAGAAAGAACCCGTACCTGAGCATATTACCCCTACGGGAATCGCATTGGCTGAGCCAGAAATGACCACCCAGCTACGATACAAGGATCAGTTAGTCAACATCGATCCCTTCCCGGTTGGAGCCAATCCCGAACAAATTCTCTCTATCCTGCATAAGCCAGAAACGCAAAAACGGTTTGAGGAAATTAAGGAAAGTTTGGGCGATCGCAAGTTAATTATCTCAGCCGGACGAGTGGACTATGTAAAAGGCACTCGTGAGAAGCTAGAAGCTTATGGACGCCTGTTAGCGCGTCGTCCCGACTTGCATGGCAAAATTAATATGCTGGTCACCTGTGTGGCGTCGGCGTCTGGAATGCGGGTTTACAAAACTGCCCAAACTCAGATTGAGCAGTTAGCTGGAAAAATTAACGGGCGGTATGGGAACTTAGACTGGCTACCGATTATGCTCTATACCCAACCCGTTCCTTTACCGGACTTGCTCTGTTACTACAAAGCCGCAGATATCTGCTGGACAACGCCCCTGAGAGATGGTTTAAACCTGGTAGCGAAGGAATATATCATCACTCACGAGAAACAAGAAGGTGTATTAGTCCTTTCCGAGTTTGTCGGTGCAGCCGTCGAACTCCCGGATGCAATTTTGACCAACCCTTACTCCATCGATCGCATGGATGAATCGATTGATCAAGCGCTGGCTATGTCTCCTGAGGAGCAAAAGGAACGGATGGCGAAAATGTATGACATCGTAACCAAATACGATATTCAGTGCTGGGCAGATCACTTGTTTGAAATGTTTGAGAAAACCAAACATCAGACAGCGAAGCAACAGGAAGCCGTAGCTGTTTAAGCTGATGTTCCAGACGTGCCGTTGCACGTCTGGGTGCAGGGGAGCGGGAGAAAGTGTTGAGTTTTTGACTTAACGTTCTTGTCCTCCTTGTCTCCCTTCTCTTGTCTCCTTGTCGCCCTTATCCCCCCTCTTGATTACTAATTTGCCGCCGTCGCGACTACTGTGGAAGTTAGATGTTACTCAAACTGGATCATGCGTGATTTTCAAACCATCCAGAGCCAAACCTACGATTTAATTGTCATTGGAGGTGGCATTAACGGTGCTGGCGTTGTCAGAGACGCGGCTCTGCGAGGTCTTAAAACGATTTTGCTGGAGAAGGCTGACTTCTGCGGCGGTACGACCAGTTGGTCAACGCGATTAGTTCACGGTGGCTTGCGCTATTTAGAATATTTTGAATTTGCCCTAGTGCGGGAATCGTTACGGGAGCGAGAAATTCTCCTGCATACAGCCCCCCACTTAGTCAAGCCCCTAATGCTGACGATTCCGATCTACAGCGATCGCTCTCGTCCCTATTGGAAAATTCAAGCCGGGATGCTGCTCTATGATATCTTGAGCTTCGAGAAAACGCTGCTACCCCACCGGATGCTGCCTAAAAAGAAGTTTAAGCAGCTATTTCGCCATATCGATCCCGATGGTTTAGTCGGTGGAGCGCAATATTATGACGGTCAGGTGGCGTATGCAGAGCGTTTGGCATTAGAGAATATTATCTGTGCTGAACAAGCGGGAGCAACGGTTCTCAACTATACAGAAGTCACCCAATTACAGCGCCAAGAGGGTCGCATCACCAGCATTACTTGCAAAGATGCCCTAACTGGCGAAGAATTCACCGTCCAAGGGAGCGATCGCGCCGTATTTGTAAATACAGCAGGTCCCTGGGTGGATAAGGTTTGTCACTCTGGGGTGAAAAATGGACAATCAGCGCCCATCGGTGAGAAGAAAAAAATTGGTCCAACCAAGGGAAGTCACATCATTGTCCCTCCCTTCCCCGGCGCACCGGAAACAACATTGTATGTAGAAGCCAAAACGGATGGTCGTCCGTTTTTTATTGTGCCATGGTTGGGCATGTATCTGATTGGCACGACTGATTTGCGACATCAAGGTGCTCTTGACTCAATTAAGGCAGACAACGAGGAAATTGATTATTTACTCACCGAAACTAATCGAATTCTGCCCACTGCCCAATTGTCCCGCCAAGATGTGAAGTTTACTTATGCTGGGGTGCGTCCTTTACCCAATGCAGAGGGGAAGAAACCGGGAAGTGTCACCCGCAGCCATATTCTCTATGACCATACCCCAGAGGGTGTGAGTAATCTGATTTCTCTAATTGGCGGCAAAATCACCACCTATCGCCAAGTGGGTGAAGAGATGGTGAATAAAGTCTATCGCAAGTTGGGACGATCTGCCCCCCCTTGCCCCACCTACAAGAAACTCTTGCCGGGAGCCATTTTACCCAGTGATCCGCGTCTAGAAAAAGCGCTGCAAGACTATCGCACCACATTACCCTTGGCGACAATCCATCACCTGTTTGACGTCTATGGTGCTAAGGCGTTGGATATTTTAGCCTTAACCGACGAAGAACCGGAATTGGCAGAAGCGATTACACCGAACTTGCCGGATATTAAAGCCCAGATTATCTATGCGGTACAGTCAGAATTTGCGCGGACGTTGGTAGATATTGCCCGTCGCCGGACTAGCCTAGCCATGCATACCAACTATGGCTTTGATATTCTGCCAGTTTTGACGGACATCCTGTCTCGATATGGCGGCTGGAGTTCGGCAGAGTGCGATCGCCAAGTTGAGGACTATCGCGCTTTCATGGAAGCCAATTGTATTCCCGATTACGCGATGGCGACTCAGAAAGAAACCCAAACCGTGAGTTAATCACATCAGCAAAGGCAAAAGAACTCATCATCTTCTTTTGCCTTTGACCCTTAACTTGACCAAAATTATTGAGTTCAAAATATAAGATCTATGGTGAGCAATCTCTCAAATTCTCAATCCAGCTCATCTCAAGCTGATACAACCTCACAAACCAATCAGGCTCATGCACACTCCCACCGGAGACCGGCGCCAGAAGCCACCCTCGCCATTCTCGGCGCTGGTGCTTGGGGTAAAGCGTTGGCAACAATTGCCAGACATAAGAATCATCAAGTTCGACTGTGGTCTCGCAGCAGCGAGGAATCTCTAGAAGAGGTATTAGCGGATATTGATATGCTAGTCTCCGCGATTCCAATGAAAGGGGTGGCGACGACGGCGGCTAAAATTCAAGAAATTGGTTTGCCGGATTATGTGACAATTATTACCGCCACCAAGGGATTAGACCCAGAGACAACTCGTACCCCTTCTCAAATCTGGGAAGCTGACTTTCCCAACCATCCTATTGTGGTACTCTCCGGTCCCAATCTCTCCAAAGAAATTGAGCAAGAACTCCCCGCCGCCACAGTGGTGTCGAGTACAGATATGGCAGCCGCTTCTGAAGTGCAAACGGTATTTTCCTCCAGTCTCTTCCGAGTGTACACCAGTCCAGATCCCCTTGGCACCGAACTCGGAGGAACTCTGAAAAACGTGATTGCGATCGCGGTTGGGGTTTGTGATGGTCTAAAATTGGGTACCAACGCCAAATCTGCCCTGATTACCCGTGCGTTAACTGAAATCCTTCGGGTTGGAACTCACTTAGGCGGACAAACGGAAACCTTCTTCGGATTATCAGGTTTGGGCGATATGCTAGCGACTTGCAGTAGTGTACTCAGCCGTAATTATCGCGTCGGTTACGGTTTAGCCCAGGGAAAAAAATTGGAGCAAATTCTCGAAGAATTACAAAGTACCGCCGAAGGGGTAAACACAGCCAATGTATTGGTTAAAATTGCCAATCGCGAGCAGATCCCCATCCCCATCTGTCGGCAAGTTTATCGCCTACTCAACCATAAAATTACGCCCCAAGAGGCTGTAGAAGCATTGATGGAGCGGGATTTGAAGGCAGAATTTTGCGATTTGTTCTAAACCGTTACCTAAGACATCAGCAAGTCTAGGCAGAAAGGCTTATATCTAGGCTTGCTGCTTACTTTCTGCTTCATCTGGGTGATAACAAAGATTTCACAGATTGAATAACATTCTGTAGGATTATGCAGACTAGCCAAAAACTCTCCCTTCCTACCATGGGCTGCGGAACGTGGGCGTGGGGAAATCGACTACTCTGGGGATACGACGAAAGCATGGATGACGAGTTGCAAGCTGTCTTTAATCTGTGTGTCAGTAATGGCGTCACCTTATTTGATACGGGTGATTCCTATGGAACAGGCAGATTAAATGGACGCAGTGAGCAACTCCTGGGACGATTCTCTAGCGACTATTCTGGTATAAACCAAGAGAACCTATGCATTGCCACCAAGCTAGCCGCCTATCCCTGGCGATTGACACGCGGCTCAATTGTATCCGCCTGTCAAGCCTCTGCACGACGGTTGGGACGAAATGTTGATTTAGCACAGATGCATTGGTCTACTGCTAATTATGCACCGTGGCAAGAAGAACGGCTTTTGGATGGTTTGGCTGATCTCTACGAAAAAGGACTGGTGAAGGGAGTTGGACTCTCTAATTATGGACCCAAACGACTTCAAGAAATTTATCCCAAATTTAAAGAGCGAGGGGTTCCGATTGCTACGTTACAAGTCCAGTATTCACTCTTGTCTACTTATCCTGTTACCGAATTGGGTATCAAAGACGTTTGTGATCAATTGGGAATTCAACTGATTGCCTATAGTCCTCTGGCGTTAGGACTACTGACGGGAAAGTATTCTGAGAAAGATTCATTCCCGAAAGGGTTACGCCGTTTGTTATTTAAGCAGTTATTACCCGGAATCCAACCGCTTTTAGGTTGTTTACGAGAAATCGCCTCCTCCAAAGAAAAAACCATGGCGCAAGTTGCGATTAATTGGTGTATTTGTAAAGGCACTTTGCCTATTCCTGGTGCAAAGACGATGAAACAGGCACAAGAGAATATTGGTGCGCTGGGATGGCAGTTAAGTGCTGGTGAGATTACTGAATTGGATCAAGTGGCGGCAAGTTTAGATAAGGCGATGGTTCAAAACATTTTTCAAACGCGATAACACATATATCTATATAGGGTCTGCTGAGTAAGTTTTGTGGTGAGGGGAGGGAAAAGGGAAAAGGGAACAGGGAACAGGGAACAGGGAACAGGGAACAGGGAACAGGGAACAGGGA
>CAKZMA010000203.1 GCA_937127375.1 uncultured Coleofasciculus sp.
GCTGTAAGCAGCAGCGCTTCGCTATCGCACTCTGTAATTCTTCCAATTCTGGATGTTGAGGCGGCTGTCGTTCTTCCATCTGGCGACAGCGCTGTTCAAAGCATGTCTGACTCAAAACAGGTGTATTTTGAGTCACCGTTAAAGGTTGGGGAAGCGGAATAAATCTGGGACTCGGATGGACAGGAATTTCAATGGGTTGCGGGAGTCGATAAACTCGCAGGTAGGCTAAAAAAATATGACCCCGTTTGACACGAGTTTGCTCTAATCCGGCTGTTGTCCATACAGTTAACTGGGATAAAAAATCCAGGGACTCTGAATCATCCAAGACTTCACACCGTTCGCATTTTGCCCAGGCTTTAATTTGAACCGTCTCCGAACCGAGTTCAGCCAGACTTTGTTGGGCGGTGGGGATAAAATTTGAGCGATAATATTGTTCAATAGGCAGAGCGTTACTGGATGTATCTGAGGGATAAAGCGCAAATTGTCGTCCTGGATTGACAAATATCCGAGGGATAATAGCAATTGAACGTCCTTCGATTAAGGCTTCAATATCTGGGGTAGGTAGACGTAGGGCGATTTGCAGCATAATTTATGTTCCTATGCTACGAATAGGTCATTTAGGTCGTCATCATTGTCTGTATCATCACCACTAGATTCGTCGAACAGCGTTCCAAAGAGTTCTTCATCTTCAATAGTCTCTGAATCAATTTCACCAGAGGGATCGCTGAGGATTTCTCGCAGTAGCTGATTATCTAAAATTTGGGGTTTTGAGAATTCTGCCACCTGCTCTTGATTTAGCTGATATGTCTCGCAGTTTTGATAAATAGTATAAAGGTCAATCAGGGGTCTGATCTGTTCAGCTTCCAGATACGCCCATTCCCCTCCCTTTGCTTGAGATGTGAGTTCCTCCAGTAACTTATAAGCCTTTGTCGTCTTGTTAATTTTTTTGTTTTTCGAGCGAACTAAACAACCGCGAGTTAAACCAAATCTCTCGTATGCAGTTAAGCGCTTTAATCCGGCTCCTAGTGCAGCCGCGTTGCTTTTCTGAATAACTGCTACACCAATGACAAAATTTTTGTTATCTTCATTGCCAACAACCTTGAAATTAATGTAACCTTGGTTTGATAGATTCTTGGGAGTAGCCTTTGAATTGACGACTTGGATATCAGTGTCAACACGTTCAATTGTTAGTTGCCGTAATTTTTGTCCTGTTTCTGTTTCCCCTTCCAAAGTTTCACCTATCAACTGCTCAAACCCAAAATATAGAGCATCAGCAATTTTATCATTGTCCTCTAAATAATCTCCAATGTCTGCCTCATTTGAGGATTTAACAGCTCTTTTAAATCTCTCTTCTAGTGATATAGGAACATTGGGGCGATAATTATTAGCACACCAATCTAAGGCTTCCCGTACAGTCAGCTTATTTTTACCGATATCTCTGAGTTGGCTTTCCGTAAACGGATAAACTGGATCATGAGGTTTTAACCCGCGAGGTTCATATAGCTCTTTTTGTAACCATAAGGCAACTAAATCAACAAGGGATTGGCTATCTAAAGGTTTTAAAGTTATTGGTTTTCCTTGAGTGGCTGTTGACAACCGATCTCTCACGCTACCACCCGTACCAGTTTGATAGATATTAAAGGATATTTCTGTATTCCAAGTTGGCCAGAACATTACCGTCAACATGACAATACCTTTACCAATACCTGACTGTTCTAGATTATCGTAAAGGTCTTTAATTAAGCGGACAATTACCTGTGCCTTAGTAAACCCATCTTCAGATAATATTCCTTGGGTTTCCAATTCATCAAAACAAATCAGCACAGGTTTATGATCGCTCACTAACCGCAAAATTTGTTGTATATTACCCAGAGCTTCTGCTTCTTGTTCTTGAGATGTCTTACCAGCATTGGTTGGCAAACCCATAGAGTTAGCCGTTTCTTGATCTAGCTCATTACCAGCTAACCATTCAATGGCATAGGGGGCGTACATTTCTGAAAGAGTCCACAAAATCGCCCTGAGAATATAAGGGTCAGCATCCGGCTTGATTTTGAGAATCTGGCTACTCAATTTTTTGAGCAGATTTTGGTTATTCTGTAAAGCTTTAGCATAGGCTTTATCAAAATTCTTAACGATTGTTGCGGCGGCTGTTTTTTGACCACTGGAATTACTGGCATTTGCCATAGCCGCCGCCACTTCCTGCCATTGTGTAACTTCTTGACTGCCAACTCGCGCCAAGTTCTCGACCAACGTTTGCAGAAATTGATGTCTCAACAGATTTAAGTCACCATACTTGCCAGTATTAGCATAGATAAATACAGCACTACCATCACCAATAACACGACGGCGCAGACGACCAATGAGTTGAGTTTTCCCTGAACCGATATCGCCAGTCACAACTAAAGTAGCTACCTTATCTTTACTATCTGGACTGGTTTTAACCTGCTTGATTACCTCCAACACTTTTTGAGAAGCGTGAGCATTGAGAGTATTTAAATCAGGGAATCCTTTCCCCCAAACACTTTGGACTTTATCAATGGCTGCACTGTTGAACGGATTGTAGTCTTCGATGGCGGCGTTGATTTCTTCAATCGGTGAAACGGATAAATCAGTCATGATCATTCAGGTGAAGGAACAAACAGCAAGTAGTTTCAATTAGGCTTCAGCATTCACAAGCTTTGCAAAGTAACGCAATTTGCCGACTGGCGGAGTAATTGAGTCCTCTAATTGATCGGGGGTAACGTTTAAAACCTCTCCCCCCATTAACTGTAAAATATCGTTAGCCTGCATTTCCAGCATCCAGTCGTTGAACTGGGAACGAGAGACGC
>CAKZMA010000204.1 GCA_937127375.1 uncultured Coleofasciculus sp.
AGATGAAAAGTTTGGCTAGAGAAGTTAAGAGGAAGAGAATGAGTGCTGATAACTCTTCATGGTGATCCTTGTAGTGATCCTTGCTCACTGTCTGTTGGGCTTTGACCACTGTAGTAATTTTCTCGAAGAATTTTAGGTTCGGGCAAATCAAATATCTCAGATGGGCTACCTTGAAGAGCAAGATCTCTTGCACCAACAAGCATGGGATCATTTTTGTTGACCGAGAATTTTTGTACAGCACCTGGCTCAAACTGTCCCAATATCAATAGATAGTTCTTCTCCAACCTGCTAGGTGGTGAAGGCTCAGAGCGAAGAGCTTTCTTAACAGCTTCAATATGACGGTTTTGCTTAAAGTCGTTGTACTTATGTCCTAAATATAGCCAAGTTTCTGTTGCCATAAGCCTTTCAGCTATACTGACTGAACTGTCTAAGATTGTGGCAGATGCAACAATTAGCTCCCACTCTTGAGCATTAATGTCGGGTAGAAAGCGCATTGCTCTAATTGTGATAGCTTTGAGATATTCAGCCGACTGCTCAGGGTTTTGATAGTGTTTTAATAAGGCTCTAATTTCAGTATGATAGCCTTGACATGCTAAATTATCCAATACATTTATGGGATCGCGGATGATCCAAAAATCTTCACGCAAAATTTCCATTAGGGCTTGAAGTATATCCTCAAGTCCTAAAATAGAAAGTCTGTAGAGGGCAAAGCGGATATCTCTTTGCAGCTTGCGTATTTTACTTGGCTTACTATCGCTTGATTCTTGTAGCTCTCGCCAACTATTCTGGAATAGCTCAACTAGTTCTTTTCGTAAGTCATTTCTATTTTCATTCCAGATATTATTTGAGCTAATAAAGGACGCAGCCCATAGATCAATTGCATCAGATGTGTCGCTGTTTGGTGGTTGTGTAGACTTTAATTCTTCCTCTAGTCCCAAAAGTTCTTTTTGCTTTGCCAAGTCTCTATCACGACTTTTCGAGCTGAAGAGGTACTTATATATTCTGCGACTGAGTTCAGTCTCATGTGTGTAAATTTTTATCGCCCTTAAGCACTTTTGATAACATTCAATGTTATGCCACCAAAGTTTGTCATTATGGTAAGAACTTGCAAAAATAGCACGGTGTTCTGAGTTCATAATCCAAAGTGGATTTACAACACTTTTAAAACGATTGCTTAATCTGTCCAGATATTCATCCTCCTCAGATTGCTCTAAAAATAAAGACACATCATAAACTTTCTCAGTTTTTTTCTCATTGAGGTTTAGACCTAGCTTTTGTAGTTCATCTCTTAAGGTATCTTCAACTTCATCCATATCTTCGGGATTTGGAATGATGATAATCATGTCATCTACATAGCGATGAAGTTCAACTCCCCACTCATTACCACTTCCAAATTTTGCATCTATTGGAGTTAAATATATATTTGCATAGAAGCCTGAGCCAATGCTTCCTTGCGTTATCCCTTGACCCAGATCATGTTCATCAATATCTTTAGAAACCAATAGTCGGATTAGCCAGCGTATACGTTGGCTAACTGTTAATTCTTGGGAAAGACCATCATAGAGCTGATCTTGAATTATTTTTGTATAGAAAGATTCAATATCTACATTCAAAATTGCACCGTTGGAGTAGTTGCTAGCACTGAGCCTCGCCTTCTTCATGTAATAGCAATAAGCGTCAAACCAATTATCATAAAGATACTCTGTGTCTCTATGTCCATATTTTCCAGAAATTCTATATGCGTAGCTACTACCTCTCAACTGAGAAGCCTTATCACCCAATCTCTGAATAATTGCCACTGACAAAATCTCTTCTTCTAGACGTGAAAGTCCTTTAGGGCGAGAAACCTTCAAGTTCTTAGGTACTTTATACGAAAGTATTTCATCTGTTAAGGCAACGTCTTTAGCATAAGCACACAGTTGTTCCCGTAATCCTTCAAGCCTTGCATCAAGATTTAGCTCAAACAGACGCATTTCAGTCTCATCGAATAATGTCTCTCTTAAAATGTTGTTGCGTGCTCTTGCCCAAGCCAGCTTAAGATTATCGAGACTAATAACGTCATTCCAATCTTGATCCTCTGCTAAATCAGCACTCAATATTGTCTGATAATCAGCATAAAATCTTATTGGATTACCCGTTCTATTTCTATTTTTATCTTTCCAATAACTACTATTTGGATTTTCAAAAAATATTTCATAATTACCATTATTGATTGGCTTAACGGCATGACGTTTTTCCATGACCTCTGTTAGAGTAATCGCCATTTCTCTGACTCTTTTCTCTAGAGTTATTTCACTCTTAGTATTAGCTTGAACATATTTCTCTATATTTTTAGTAGCAATAGTCAAGATATGCATTGTATCAACTGGCACATCTTCAATTATTTGTTTATAAGCCTGAGCCTCAGCATTGCCGAATTTCTCAGGAATCTCTGTCAGGAAATCACATATTTCAGGATCAATTTTCATCAGCTCATTATATTCGTCTTCTTGATTCCTAAAAATTTGGCTAAATGGAGAAATGACATTTAATTGAATTGTCAAAATATTCGAGAGGCAAGGAAACTGGAATGCATTAATTTCTTTTTTTAGATTTTGAATGATTCCCATTGTGGCTTCTGGAAAACCACTCTTTACACATACGAATTTTAAGTTAATTCTATCGTAGATAGATTTTTTTAATTCCGTCATGAATTGTTTGTAAAGAAGAACCGAAAATTTATTAGGATCTACACCAACAGCAAAAATATTAATGTCATGTGAAATTTTTCCTTTTTCTTTCAAGATCAGTGCTGCCTCTATGACAGCAGCAGTACCGGCTCCTGCACC
>CAKZMA010000205.1 GCA_937127375.1 uncultured Coleofasciculus sp.
CGCACAATTTTCTGGTATACTTCTCACTATGGGAAAATGTGTCTGCCTATAACCTCTTGATTCAGGATTTCAGATTCAGAGCGTTAAAGCAAAGAGGCGATCGCCTAATTTGCCTGTTGATTTTATTTCCTCTGAATTTGACAATTTAATCCAAATATGAGTTAACCCGTAGGGGCGGGTTTTACCGTTATCTTTGGCGAGAAACTTCTCAATTCAATAAACCCGCCCCGCACCCAACCGTTATCTTGTATTCCCTCTGGATTGGACAATTAAACCCAAATACCGACAAAACCAATTAACTCGTAGGGGCGGGTTTTACCGTTATCTTTGGCGAGAAACCCTTCAATTCAATAAACCCGCCCCGCACCCAACCGTTAACGGGTAAAATCCAGGTGGTGTGGGTTTGAGGTGAGTGGGTCGAGTGATGTTAGTTCTCTTCGCCCGAACTGGTTATAGGCTAAAGCCTCGACTACGAACGACGGACAGCCCACTCTCCGGTAATCCCCAGAAACCTTTCATGCCAATCCTGCCCAGATTGCGGTAAAGTCATGAGTGTTGCTGGCAGATCAAAGACGGTTCATGAGCGGATATTCCCACGCATCTACTCCCGAATCTAACGGTGCTACCGACGTTCGCGCGACTGAGAGGGCGAAGCAGGTGGCGGCGGAAAATATGAATCATCAGACGGTGGACCGCCAACAGTTAACGCCGATGATGCAGCATTTTGCTGAACTGAAGGATCAATATCCGAATGCGGTATTACTGTACCGAGTCGGTGATTTCTATGAAACCTTCTTCCAAGATGCGCGGCGCGTGGCGGAAGAGTTGGAATTAGTCCTCACCAGTAAGGAGGCGGGGAAGGGTGTGGGACGAGTTCCGATGACGGGTGTCCCTAATCACTCCATTGAACGCCACGCGACTCAGTTAGTGGAAAAAGGTTATGCGATTGTTATTTGTGATCAGGTAGAAGACGCCTCCATCGCCGCGAAAGAAGGGCGTCAGGTGAAACGGGAAATCACGCGGATTCTCACCCCCGGTACGTTAACCGAAGCCGGGATGCTAAATGCCAAACGCAATAACTTCCTGGCGGCGGTGGTAATAGCCGGGAATCATTGGGGATTGGCGTATGCGGATATTTCCACAGGGGAATTTTTCACCACCCAAGCGACGGATTTAGAGTTACTGGTACAGGAACTGTTGCGCTTGCACCCCTCAGAAGTCCTGATTCCTACCAACGCCCCGGATTTGGGGAGTATGTTGCGTCCAGGGGAACGTTCAGAGTCATTACCGGATTGGTTCCCTAGTTCCTTTTGTTATAGCCTGCGTCCGCAAACCCCCTTCCGTTCCTCCGAAGCTAGACAACGACTCTTGGAACGATTTAAAGTGCGATCGCTAGAAGGGATGGGCTGTGAACATCTGCCCCTGGGAGTTAGGGCGGCGGGGGGATTGCTGGAATATTTGGAAGAAACCCAAAAGGAAAATTATGTCGCTCTGCAACATTTACGCACCTATACCTTAGCCGATTATCTGATTCTAGATCACCAAAGCCGCCGTAATTTAGAAATTACGGCAACGGTGCGGGATAATACGTTTCATGGTTCCCTTCTTTGGGCATTGGATCAAACCAGTACCTCCATGGGCGGACGCGCCTTACGCCGTTGGTTATTGCAACCTTTACTCGATGTGAAAGGAATTCGGGCGCGACAGGATACGATTCAGGAGTTGACGGAAAATACCGGACTGCGGGAAGATTTGCGCCAGTTATTACGGGGAATTTATGATTTAGAACGGTTAACCGGACGGGCTAGTTCCGGAACCGCAAATGCACGGGATTTGGTGGCGTTAGCGGATTCGCTGTTAAAATTACCCGACTTGGCAGAACTGGCGGCGTATGGAGGTTCTCCCTATCTGAAAGCATTGCAAACGTTTCCTCCTGAATTAGAACAGTTAGGACAAAGCATTCGCGCCCATCTGGTGGAATCGCCGCCATTGCAGATCAAGGAAGGCAATTTAATTCGTCCTGGGGTGAATGACCAACTGGATGAAATGCGTCGCATGGCGGAAGCCGATCAGCAGTGGATTGCTAACTTAGAAGTCAGCGAACGCGATCGCACGGGTATTGGCAACCTAAAAGTAGGATACAACAGAACCTTCGGCTATTACATCAGTATTGCTCGCTCTAAAGCCGACCAAGTTCCCGACGAGTACATCCGCAAGCAAACCCTAACCAACGAAGAACGCTACATTACTCCCGACTTAAAAGAACGCGAAACCCGGATTCTCACTGCACGGGAGGACTTAAACCGCTTGGAATATGAGATTTTTGTCGGATTACGCACCCAAGTGGGGAATTATGCCCAGTTAATTCGCCACCTCTCCCGCGCTGTGGCGGCGATTGATGTTTTGTCGGGTTTAGCGGAGGTGGCTGTACGCCAAGGCTATTGCCGTCCCACAATAGTAGAGGGGCGAGAGATTACGATTATCGATGGACGCCATCCCGTGGTAGAAAAGTCTCTCCCGGTGGGGTTCTTTGTCCCCAATTCGGCGTATTTGGGATGGGAGGAGTCAACCTCATCATCTGCGGAAAAGACAAAGACACAGAATCATCAACGTCCCGATTTAATCATCCTCACTGGACCCAATGCCAGTGGCAAAAGTTGCTATTTACGCCAAGTGGGATTAATTCAAATTATGGCGCAGACGGGGAGTTTTGTGCCAGCGACATCGGCGACATTGGGAATCTGCGATCGCATTTTTACTCGGGTTGGCGCAGTTGATGATTTAGCCACGGGTCAATCCACGTTTATGGTGGAGATGAATGAAACGGCAAATATCTTGAATCATGCCACAAGTAAGTCCCTGGTTTTATTAGATGAAATTGGCAGAGGAACCGCCACGTTTGATGGGTTATCCATTGCTTGGGCGGTGGCAGAATATCTGTCTCTGGAAATTCAAGCACGGACTATTTTTGCTACGCATTACCATGAGTTGAACGAATTGGCGTCTATTTTAGAGAATGTTGCCAATTATCAGGTTACGGTGAAAGAATTGCCGGATGAAATTATCTTTTTACACCAAGTTCAACCGGGCGGCGCGGATAAGTCTTATGGGATTGAAGCGGGGCGTCTGGCGGGTTTACCCCCGGCGGTGATTCAACGGGCAAAGCAGGTGATGGGGCAAATTGAAAAGCACAGTAAAATTGCCATGGGATTGCGGAAAGGGATTGGTAAAAAAGCCAAAGATACTGAAACGATTACGCCAGACACATCGGTACAGCAGTTAGATATTTTTGCCGAGTGATAACCTGATACCAAGTAGCAAGAGGGGGCGATTGAAATCACTGCTACACTTGCCTTGCGTCCGCCTGCGCGGACTAGGTTATAACGGGGGTAGCTAACCCGGATTTGGTATTATAGCAACTGCCAGTATCCTCTGTAGGGGCGGGTTTAGGGACAATCGTAGGGGCGGGTTTAGGGAATCAATTCAGATATCCACCGATAACGGAACAACAAAACCCGCCCTCCTCACCAATAACGGAACAACAAAACCCGCCCATTCCCCCACCGAACGGCAATCGATTAATCCCAAACTGGACAACCAAACCCACCTTATTCTCAACCGCGATCGCACCAAAAAAATGTCGAAATTGGGGCAGGGCGGGTTTTGTCGAAAGGTGATTGGTGACTCCATTAATTTTGTCCCTAAACCCGCCCCTACATTGGGTTTTATGTCCCAATATCATATTTTAATATTGACCTGAAACCCGATCAAAAAACACCAGATTCCCAACCGCGATCGCACCGGCTTGTAGTAAGGGCTTTAGCCCTAGATTCTGGGCTTGTATTGACATCGGATATCGCGGCAGAACATCGAATGTAGGGGCGGGTTTAGGAGTAAAATTAACCCAGAAACCCATAACATTTCTACAAAACCCGCCCTTCCCCATCCTGTAACTTCCCGACATCTTTGGGATGCGATCGCGGAGGAAAATCGGGTGGGTGTTG
>CAKZMA010000206.1 GCA_937127375.1 uncultured Coleofasciculus sp.
CCCCGAATTACTGAACCCGGAATATAGTCTGCTGCTTCACTCACTGAACCCCCTGGTTTTTTCCGCCCAATGGCTAGAGGTGACAAGGCGGTAATGGTTAGTTGAATCTGTTTCATTTTCTCTCTCCTGGTAACAGGGTTTGCCAATCCTTTTCATCTACTGACAACCCCTTAATTTCCCACCTCAACCATCCCAATCCTACTGACTTAGAACCGCCCAAAGCATTAATATGGTGTAACCCAGCTAAAATTAAGGCTTTGGTAGAAGCAGGAGAATTGGGTTGAAGATGAATGTCTCCAGTAAACTTAAGCTGAACATTAGCGGGTGAGGTTTCTAGGAAGTAGAGTTTTTTCTCTTCAGCGGTATGACGACGACGATTAATCGTCACACCTGGGCGGAGAACTTCTGGTGGGAGATTCTCTGGTTTTTCCTGGCAAATTAAGTCATCAAAGATGACTCGTGATGGTAAGGCGGGATTGCCAAAAATCTGACAAATTAAACAATGATATCGGTTATCTCCTACTACTCGATAATCCTCGTCTCGTTGAAAACGCCTCGCCTCTTCTTCGGGAAAATCTGCACGTTGGGGACACATCATTTGAGGATTAGGGGCTTGACAAATTGCCCACCCTAACCCCCGTGCTAATTTCTCACATTCATGGCGCAAACGCCCTTTAAGTTGAGAGGCGGGAATTAGGAGTTTGTTGTCCGCAGTACGCACAATTGGTTTATCGGCGAGAGAACCGGAAGAACCTCCTGCACCTACGCATAAAGCGGTATCAATAATAGCTGTTAGGGAGATGGTTTCAACTGGATTAGATAGTAATTCTTGCAGATAAATCATGGTAATCGCGCCTCCGTCTGGTTCGGTTGTTTAGCCGTTTCAATAATAAAAGGATAAAGTTCGACTAATTCTCGCCAGATAGTTTCATAAGTAGTCGTACCATCCTTTTCTGGTAAAGACATCCAGGGTGCTAAATTCCCCTTATTAGTCTTAGCATCACACCAGGCTTTTTCAAAATACTCCTCCAATAATTTTTGGTTTTCCGGTTGTAATCGCACCCGGAAATATCGATAATTTAGCATCGTTGTAGATTTACCTCGCTCTAATAAGCTGCGGATTTGGTAAAGTTGCGATCGCGGAAATTCTGACTGCTTTAGTTTCTCCCCAGTTTCTATCAATCCGCCGAGTTCATGTAAGGTGTAGGGTGCGCCATAAAGTTTCAACTTTGGTTTGCCTTTTTCCTGCTTAGTTAAAGCCTCTTGGCGAAAGGCTTCAATATTGGAGGAAATCATGGTTACTGACTTCAGTGTAAGAAAGTCAACAGTTCCGCCGTGATAGCCATAGTCTTTTTTTAACTGCTTTGCCTTCTTCTTGGCTGACTTAAGTAATTGATTGGTCAACTTTTCAGCATAATAAATCGGTGTTTGATCAGCCGTAATCAGAACCCCCGTTGACATACTCAGTTTACATTGTGAAGGTTTGACAGATATCTGCCCTTGGTATCGGTGACAGTCTTGAGAACGGGAGATAATTGCTGAATCAGTAATTCGATAGTCTTCTTTCCCTTGTATCTTTTCGCCTTCCAGAAGGATTCGCTCAAACTCCTCGCCAATAGTTTGAGCAATTGCCAGTGCTTTATCGGCTGGAACAATTAACATGACATCATCCCCACCAATCGTGAGAATTTCAAAGGGATAAATAATCTCGCCATTCCGATGTTGATTATCTCCGGTTAAACCATTTAGTTTATGAGGTTTAAGATGTCGTCCGAGGGCGTGGTAAACAGACTCTTCTGTAGCGGTAAAGATATCTCGGCTAAATTGGCGATAATCTTGGGGGGTTTTTAATTCTTTCTGAATATAACCTCCCATGTTATTGCCATCAGCATAAATATAGCCGACAAAACCATTCCCAGCATTGCCAATTTCGGTAAGCGATCGCGCTTCGCCAATCTTCTGTTTGGGAATGTCTTGATAATAGCGATCTCGATAGTGACTTTTTTCGATAAACCGCCTAAATTTAACCACCCAGCTTTCCAGATACCCTGAATTCCATAACGTCTTAACTTGACCAAGTTGCCATTTCCAATCCGAGTTTTTTGTCCACCATGTCTGACTTCGACTCCCTTCCCCTTTCGTTCGTTGTCCAACAATACGCTTACGGGCTAAAGCATCAGAAAACCAAGGTTCATCCGGAAAAAGACTCCCAGAAGCAATAGCTAGGCGATGTTCGACTTCATCCCGCAATAAATAAGGATGGGTTTCAAACATAGGCGGATAGCGACGGCTGGGACGTTGGCGATCGGGTACGTTATTCCCATTGCGTCGTTTCTGAAATAAAGCCGCTAATTTCCCAGTTATTTCGTTAAAGTTCTTGCGATTTTCAAATAAGTCTTTCCAGTCTTGACCATTTTTGACTTGACCAAAGTAGGCGATTGTAATCGGATTAGTTTGCCGTTTCTCATCCTCTAGATACCAGTCTAACCATTTGGTTTGTTCAATCGGATGGTCAAGTAATCCAAATCGCAGTTCCAGCAATCTGAAACTTTCTCCTACCGCACAAGAATTAGCGGTCAAAGTTTCTGCTGTATAGCGTTTTTCAATTAAATTGACCAAATCCGGGACAAAGGCTGTTGGACAAAAGGCTAAAATATTACCCCCGGTTGAGTAAATCACTAACTCCGGAATCAGTGCGTCCCATAACGAGTGTAGTTTTTTATCTTTGTGTTGTAAGTCTCGCCTAACCCTTTGGCAATATTGTCTGGCGCGGTAACATTCGGGAAACTCATCTGGCAATTCTTCACACTTGAAAAAAGCAGGTAAATCAATTAAATTAATTCGATCCAGTAATGCCGATGCGCCCCGAATTTCGGGAAGTTTAGCGGATTCAAACACATAGCCTTTAATCTTGGTTGCACCGCCGTAGACTAAACCAATTTTAGATGTCCACAGTGTTGGATACTGTTCGGTTAATTGTTGTAATTCCGCCAACGTCTGAGGAAAGTCTAGCCCTTCTGTTTGTAGTAAGCACTTTAGTGCGTCTATCTCCGAAACATTGTTCCCTTGATCTACCGTTTGTAGTAAGCACTTTAGTGCTTCTGTATCCGCAACATCTTTCCCTTGACGCAGCGCCTCTCGCATCTGCTGCAAGATACTTAAATTATCAGGTTCACGCCCCTCGCCCCAAGCGAGACACCAGGCGATTCCAATGATTAGGGGGTTGAGAGAATGAGTCATAATTCAGCGTGCGTTTAAGAACTATAGCCTTGAACTAAAGTTCAGGCTCAAAGCTAAAACCCGTTAAAACGGGTTCAAAGCATTAAATCTATTAATCTTTAGTTTACTTGAGCTTAAAGATAAGAAATTGATTTCCTGGCGTCCAAGTCAGCAGCATTCCGCGTAAGCCCAATGGCACCTAAATAAGCCTTTTGGGATCGCCGAAATCCTTGATAGACTGTAGGGTGGGCATCGCCCACCAGCCCTAAGTCAGCAACATTCGGCTTAAGTGAGTGACATTCAGTTTGAAGTCCATTTTAAGGGACAATAGCTCTCAGCCAGTCCTTTGAACTTGGGGCGGATGTTTGAGCCTCAATATCTGATAATCCCCCTCGCTGGATGTTGGATTACCGAGACAGGGCGGCGGGTAATTCCACGGGAAATACTTCACCCACCGAGACATCGTGGGTGTGAGTCGCCACCACAACAACGCCTAAACGGGGGTCATAACATCCCACCCAAGCGGCGGGATGACATTCGTGAACCAGGTAACTGTACAGCCAAATCGGACCTTTTCCTTCGATGACGATACCCTGGTTGAAGGGTATTCCTTCTGGTAGTTTGATTCCTTTAATGTCTGGGGGGGAAATAATGCCGTCTTCTGTGGCAATCTGGAAATGCAGGTGTTGATAGGGTAAACCGGTTTGGGTTTGATGGGGAAGTACCTGAAGTTGAATCGCGTTCATAGTTTTTACTGTTGGAGTGAGTACGAGGCTACTGTAGCA
>CAKZMA010000207.1 GCA_937127375.1 uncultured Coleofasciculus sp.
TATTCCCTATTCCCTATTCCCGAAATTGAAACCGTGGTAGGTATCTGACAATAAACAATTCATGCCTTCACGAATATAGGATTCCAGATGTAATCGCATCTCCAACGAATAATAGGGAAACGTATGCTTACTGCACAGTTTTTTGCCTTGTTTAACCGCAACAGCCTGGGGATCATTCGATAGTTTACACAAAACGTAGCATAGTAAGTCCTGGCGTAGGTTGGTACAGGTAAAAAAAATTTGGCAAAACTTGTTCGGATAAGCGTCTAAGGCGTTTTCAATTTCTTCTTGAATGACTTTCAAGAGGCGGGTTTGGACTGGCACATTGTTGCTCATGGTTATAACTTCAAAGTTGATTCAGGGGTTTAGGTTGTAACACAAGTCAAGGATATCGATTCAGTCGTTGAACTTTAACCCCAAAATTGTCTTGACTAGACACATCATTTTGTGTCTATAAGTAGTCAGACAAAATTAAGGTTAACAATGAAAATTAATACTCGCTTCCCGAAAAGAAGCAAGCTAAATCTATGGTTAATTTCGGATTGTGCCAAAGGGACCAAAGTAGTAAACACACCAAGGATCATGGGTAATGACTTCCAGCCAATAGGCTAATCCTAGTTTGGACAAGATTTCTAAAGACGGTTCTGTTTTTAAGTTCATATCATGATCATCTCCCTCAATGTTATCAGACGGCTGGTTAACTAAAGGTTAACCAGTTTCGGCGACAAAATCCTCGATCGCCTCCTGTAAGGCTTGAGTCATCTGGTGTACCGAGTCTTGAATCATTTGCAGATACTCTAACTGTTGATCGTCGCTCAGGTGTCCCTGGGAATCTTCTAGGAGTTTGAGGAAAATCTTGATCAGGAGCATCTGCTCTTCTAGCTCTTGGGAGATTTTATAGGTAAATCCGTACTTTAAGCGACTCAAGTTAGTTTGGGGGGAGTCAGTGGGTCTTACCTGTTGTAAAAGTTGCATTTTATCAAAACCTACCTTCTCATTTTTCAAAAGCTTGTAAACTTATAATCCTTATCTGTCTTACAGACTACACGATCCCCGGAGTTCGTCAAGGTTTTTGTTGATTTTTTCTTCCCTTAATTTGTCTGATTTAAATGATAAATGTTTTCGTTTGATGTTTTTTTACGCAACTTAAATAATTGGATGATTGTTTTTAAGTTAATTTAACACATGTATAGTTTAGATAAACTTATGCTAGACTCCAGTTTGAGGAGCTTTATCCTAGTCTATAGGGTGATATATCAACATCGCGTTGAGATTTATGGTCAATATGTATAAGTTGGTATGATTTGGCGTGTTTTTTCTATATCATCTAAATCGGTAGCGCCAATCAGAGAACTGAATTGAGGTATCATAGAGTACATGGATTCAGTTATCCCAGTTGAGGAGAACCAGATTGGATGTTGATATGCACCTTGTCGCGTCCATTCAATATAAATAAAGAGGTTATTGGATAGCTGTGTTACCATTTTTTCAGAACCTCCCTGACAGGATGCGATCGCTGAATCAGTGTCCGAGGAGGGTTAAGGTGTGATATGGGTAAACGATCGCTTTCGGCAAATACACAGGGTATCGTCCAAGCCAAAGAAGCGATGGCGCGGAAACAGTGGATTCATCAAGTGCTGGCAAAAAAGGTCGGCGTTAAGACTCGCCTATCCATCAGTAAATTTTTTGCGGGTCGTCCCGTTGAGCGACGGATTTTCATCGAGATTTGCTCGCAACTTGATTTATCCTGGCAAGCGGTGGCGACTCAGGTTCCAGACGAGAGGCTATCCCAACCGATGAATTTTTCGGGAAATCAGCCCGTTGAAGTCAACGCCTTAGTTGCAGAGGTTCGTGCTTGCTGCCAGGATCAGATTGAGACTCAATTGGGTACCGTGCAGTTATGGGATTTGCCGAAACCGATTTCCCTAGCGGATATTTATATTGATGTGGAGGTTTGGCAAGATATCCCCAACCGATGCTGGTTCGACTTGGTGGATTGGCGGCGACATTTTCAAGTGAATCGGGAGAGGGGTTATGGGTTGAGTGTGGATGGAATCTCTCAGGAACGAGTGTTGGCAATGGCGGTGTTGGCAAGACAAACCAACCTAATTCTTTGGGGGAAACCGGGAACGGGTAAAACTACGTTGTTGCAGTATGTGGCGATTCAGTGTAATCAAGGCAAATTTGCGGCAGATCGGGTGCCGATTTATATTGAATTGAGGGTTTTGGTGCAACAAGCCAATACGCTGAGTTTGCTGGATTATATCTGCCAAGATTTTAGCGATCGCGGTGTCTCTGGGGAAACGGTGAAAACCTTACTCCAGGAGGGTAAACTGCTAATTTTGCTAGATGGCTGGGATGAAATCTCCCCGTCGAGGCGTTTTTCCCTATTCAACAAACTGCGTTGGTTCTGTAATCGTTATGCTAAAAATCGCTATGTGATCACCTGTCGCACTGGGGTGGAATTGTATCGGTTTGGCGGATTTACTGAGGTGGAACTTGCCAATTGGACGTTGACTCAAATTAGTCATTTTGCCCGGAAGTACTTTGTGGCTTTGGCTGGTGTTAATTGGGAGAGGGGGTTAGCGAAAACGACTGAGTTTATTGCCCAACTGGAGTATCCGGAAAACCAGATAATTCAGGACATGGCGAAAACCCCTCTATTACTCAGTTTCATCTGCCATGTCTTCCAATCCCAAGCCCGTTTTCCTCGCCAACAGGCTAGACTTTATCAGGAAGGATTGGATATTCTGCTCCAGAAATGGGATCACTCGAAAGGGGTTGAGCGAGATTTCGCTGAGCAACCGTTGTCCTTGGTGAATCGGTTGAAGCTGTTGGATCAAGTGGCGTCTGTTACCTTTACCCAACAGCAGTATTGCTTTGCCCAATCTCAGTTGGAACACTATATTGGCGACTATCTGCAAACACTCCCAGATTATCAGGAGGTTGATCCGGTTGGCTTACAGATACAGAGTCAAGGGATTTTAAAAGCGATTGAATGTCACCATGGAGTATTGGTGGAGCGATCGCGGCGCATCTATTCTTTTGCTAATTTGAGTGTTCAGCAATACTTCACCGCTAGAGAGTTTACCACGAAAACGAATCAGAACTCTAACGCGATCGCGGAATTAGTGACGCACTTGACTGAACAATCCTGGCGAGAGGTATTTTTATTCACTTTCACCCTATTGCGTCACCCTGAACAATTAATCCAGGCGATGAAACAAGGGGTGGATCAGTTATTGATACCGGATCAGCGATTAGGGCAATTCGTGAACTGGATAGACCATCAATCCAAATCTAGTCCATTATCCCACAAGTCATCCGCTGTGCGATCCTTTGATTTTGCCCTGGCTTTAATTTTGGATCAGGCGTTAGCCCAGACACTCAATTCATATCTGCTTGATCAACCTTGCGAAGCGCCACCGTTACAGCAATTACTCTCATGCTTATCCTTACCCCGAAAGTTAGACGTTAAGTTTATATTACCGGAGGCGTTAGCGTTTAAGGTGGCGGATTATTTGCCCAACGAGTCGTTTTCGCCACCGTTATACCGGGCATTAATTCTGAACGCTACCTTGAATTATAGTCTAGCATTTAACCTAGCGGTTGATCCTGAGCGTCTGGGTACATTAGCGCGATCACTAAACACTTTACTCGATCCGGTGTTTGAGTTTCAATCTAACCTGGAGATGTTGAACCAATGGTGGTTTAATCATCGTCAATCTTGGATCAGACGAGTTCGCTTTTTCCTGGGACAACATGAACAGGAGCAACATGATTGGCAGTTTAGCACAAACCAGACGCGATCGCTATGGGATTATTATGATGCGAATCAATTATTGGTGGATTGTTTAAGGATCAGTGATGAGATAAATACTGAGGTGCAGCAAGATATTGAGGACGAGTTATTTTTGTATCGGGAATAGGGAGATGGGGGAGATGGGGGAGATGATTTAACCCTGAGTCAGGGCGGGTTTTGTATCAACGTTAGCATCAATCGC
>CAKZMA010000208.1 GCA_937127375.1 uncultured Coleofasciculus sp.
GCGATCGCTTCAGGGTCTGGATTCTCACAGATAAAGAACGGGAGGACGGAAGCCCCGCATTTTTAAATCGGGGATGAAGTCCGACGCGGCGAATGAATTCGCCGTCATTTTTTTTGGTTTTCGATGTAACGTCTAACTGTTGTATTGCTAACATTGCCAGGGGTAGAGACAAAATACGAGTGAGTCCACAGGGAAGGCAGCTTTAAGAGTATTGGACACTCTTGTCTTAGCAATCGGGAACTTCTGCCCTTGATTGCCTTGACGACTTGATGGGCCGCTACTTTTGGTGGAGTATTGACAAACAGATGAACATGATCCGGCATAATCTCCAAGGCTATAACCACCCACTCTTTTTCTTGGCAAACCTCCCAAATAATATCTCGTAATCGCTTTTCTACGTCTCCAATCAACACTTTTTTTCGTCGTTTTGGCGTCCAAACTAAATGGTAATTGACCATATAAACCGAGTGGTTACTTTTTCTGTACTGCTGCATATCCGTCAAATTATGCTATGATTAGATTATTTTGTTGATAGCGTAGAGCTGGCGACAGTGTTTAGCCATCTATGATTTTAAGCTACGTCTACAAACTGCGTCCATCTGGCAGCCAGTCTGCCAAGATGGAATCGTGGCTTAATATGCTTCGGAGTACCTACAACTGGTGCTTGGCTGACCGGATTGAAACCTATCATTACTCTTTCATTCAGGGAGCCTATTGCAGTCTAAGGACTAAGGCTGAGGCTTACCCTTTAACCTGCTGCATCGTTAAAAATGGCGCAACAGGGAATCCTTGGACCCATAGCGGTAAAAAACGCAATGCTGGCACAATTCAAGATGCTGCATTGGTAGACCTGAAAGCCGCTCGTCCTTGGTATAAATCAATAGACTCGGACGTATTGCAACGTAACATTGCTCGGTTGAATACCGCCTATAAAAACTTCTTTGATGGGCGGGGGTTCCCGGCATTTAAAAACCGCAGTAACTTTCGGTCGTTCGAGTATAAGCCTGGTCGGGTTAAGTTCAAAGGGAGCGAGGTCTATCTGCCTAAAATTGGCTGGATGCGCTTTTTCAATTCCCGATCCATCCCCGATGGGTTTGTCATCAGAAGCGTTACAATTCGCCGTAAAACCGATGGATGGTTCATTTCAGTACGTCTGGAGGACAAGTCAGTCCCGGAGCTTATACCCCGTCCCACCTCTGAAGTTAAAACGGCGGTTGGGCTAGACATGGGATTAACCAAGTTGGTGCATTGTTCCGATGGGAGTGATATCCCCAACCCTAGGTTTGCCACTAACCAGAAGGCTAAGCGAACTCAATTGATTCGCCAACGCCGTGTCAGCCGGACAAAGAAAGGTTCGGCGAACCGTAAGAAACGGGCGGAGTCAGTAGCCAAACTACATAGTAAAATCAGGAAGCGCAGAAGTGCTTACCAATGGCAGGTCGCTAATAAACTGGTCAAAAAAGCCGACGCGATTGTCGTAGAAGATCTCAATATTCCAGGAATGGTGAGGCGGTGTAAACCCAAGCGAGAGGAACAGACAGGACGGTTTTTACCCAATGGTCAATCAGCTAAACGGGGATTGAACCGTTCCATTCTGGATGCCTCGTGGGGAGAGTTGATCAACAAGATTCAGTACGTGGCTGCAAAGTCAGGAAAGGTCTTACTCAAAGTGAATCCACGGGACACGTCCAGAGAGTGCAGTGCCTGTGGTCATATCGATAAAGCCAACCGGGACAGAGAGCGGTTCATCTGTACTGAGTGTGGACATTTCGACCATGCGGACAAGCAGGCGGCACGAAATATTAAGCACAAAGCCGTTGTTGAATACGGTTTGAATTTGATTAAGGTACCCACGGACTGTGGGAAACCCAAGCAGTTAAATCTGTTTGAAACGCCCAGCGCTGAATTAACAGTGCCTAGAAGGAGAAAACACGACACCCGTAAGGGTAAACGTCGTGTGCCTGGGAACCTGGGAAGACAATTAGAACTGTTTTCTCAGGATATGTGGAATGTGAGTTCCACAGAATCCCCCTTTTTCTAAAAGGGGGAGTGTCAACCAGGCTGTCTAACTCTTGCCATAATGTCTCTAAGCACGACGGCTGACGCTGGCATACAACTAGATAATAGAATTTTCCAGACATACATAGTATACTGCGTCTGGAGCGTTATTTGTCTGTTGTGAATTCCAATCCCACATCATGGGATTATCGTCCAGGGGCTCGGTGACAATACGCCCGATAACGTCAATTTCTTGCACTTCTTCTTGAGATAATTTAACCTCAGCCTCCTTAGCATTACTAAAGGATTGTCCCCGATGAAGTGCACCCGCGATCGCATTCGTTTGTGGTTGGGCAATTAACCAAGCCAAGGATAATTGAGCCAGACTACAATTATGGCGTTCGACAATTGGGCGCAGTTTGCCTAAAGCTTGCTGCGCTCGTTGATGCACCACCTCCTTATTAAATGTTCCGGGAGACCAATGAATTTGGTATTGTAACAGGAGAAGCCGACTGTAAGTGGGCAACCGTTTCCCATGTAGAGGCGGCATCAACAGCCCACGCATGACTTGGTGTTGCTGTTACTGACCTGTCCATCTAACATAATCAGGGAGGTAGAACCCGTCAGGGGGCGGAAGACATCGGTGACTTTACCCAACTCAAATTTTTCCGGACTGAGGCAACCGGTAACTATTTACCGATATGGCGGGGGATTCAGTCAACCCGATTAACTTCCATCCGGCGACTAGGCAAAATGTGCAATTGTAGATAGAAAGGCAGGAATGTTGAGTCGTGCTATCGCCATGAACCTGAAGTCGTGTAGCCGACATCTGGGGGGACTGTCTTGCCTGGATCACCCAAAATCTGCAATCCTCTTGTACATGGCGTATTTATCATCATCTCATACTGATCGCTTGCCAAACCACAAGGAGCTATACCAGTTCCTTGTCGCTTGTCAGCAGGCATCTGTTGAGAAAGGCTGTACTCAAATTGCCAGTATTTCTGTGGAAATTCCCCGGGTCGATCCACTGACTGTACTCCAGATTATCGCTAAACCTGAACACTTCCAGTTTTACTTAGAAAAACGCAAGGAAAACGAATCGATTCTGGCTATTGATGCGGCGATCTCTGCTGAAGTTGAAGGAATCAATCGATTTCAACACGCCAAGACCGTCATCCATCGTTATCTCAAAGACACTTGGATTTGGACGGAACAACAAAAAAGGATGTCCTTTGCCGGTCCCCACTTTTTTTGTTTTTTTACCTTTTTTGCTGTAACCCAGGAGTCTCAGTTTTCATCGGCGACGATTTTTCTTCCCCGTTGGCAAGTGGCTTATCGAAAAGATAGCTGTACATTCGTTGCGAATCTTCAAGTTGACCCTAGCGTTAATCTCAAAGTTCTCCTGAAAGAACTATACAATCATATATCTGAAATTACATGGTCAGGGCATCAACCCAGTTCTCTGACCAGCCTTAATTATTCTCAATTTATAAATTCCCACTCAATCAAGGCTGAATCCTTTAAGTCAGCCGTCGTATCAGCCTTAAAATCAATTCATGCCAATCAATTTAGCAAAATTGTTCTCGCTAACGCCATTGATATTGTTTCGCATCAGCCTTTTAATGTCGTCAACTCCCTCGATAATTTGCGCCAACGCTATCCGGATTGCTATATCTTTTGTGCCAGTAATGGTAAAGGACAGAACTTTCTCGGTGCGAGTCCTGAACGGTTAATTAGTATTC
>CAKZMA010000209.1 GCA_937127375.1 uncultured Coleofasciculus sp.
TCCATTTTCCTAAGTAGGTCGCTGTACCCGAAGCATTAAGCTCACCACTGGTCAACTGTCCGTTATCATCAGTCATTACCTCTAATGTGCCTGTTCCCGTCAAATCGAAGGGACGTTCTACCGCGATCGCGGGGTGCATTCCCAAGCATATAGCAAAGGCTAACCCGAAGATGAATTGAAACGCACGGGTCATTGTTGTTCTCCTTGTTGTTAAAGAAAATAGTGATGGAACTCCGCCAATTTGCTCCCAGTGAGTCTAAACTCAAAACTCTCATCCCTTCTTCCCAGTAATTTGCACAAATAGCGTCCGTTTTCGCGGACCATCTAAATCAAAAAATAAGACCGATTGCCAGGTTCCCAGTGCTAACTTGCCATCAACAATCGGAATTACCTCACTGGTACTCAGTGTCATTGCCATAAGATGCGAATGAGCATTCATCGGCTCATTGTCTGGCACATCTCTTAGGTGTAAATCATTATGTAAATAGCGGTCATAGTCTGGCGCTAATTTTCTCAGATAAACCTTAATATCCTCTAATAATCGTTGTTCATTTTCATTAATCGCTAAGGCTGTGGTTGTGTGGCGGGAAAAGACAAGCACTTGCCCATTGTGAATAGAGGTTTGTGCTAAAAGCTTCTCAATGTGAGGCGTCACATTACAGATAGTAATTCCTGACTCCGTTTCGATTTCGAGCAATTTATTCAAAATAGGCATGGACTTCCAGAGATTAATTAACGATGAATCATTAATTATTAGCTTCAATAAACTCAAGCAAATGATGATGAAATTCATCGGTTTTATTCATATAACAAGCATGACCTGCCTCAGCTAAAATAACTTTTTTACCAGGGGGAATGGCTTGCAGTAATTTATCTGCTTGTGCCACGGGTACAATATTATCAACAATATTATCATTGCTTCCCCAAATTGCTAGGATAGGGAGTTCTATTCTTTGTAATTGAGAACTTAATCGAGAAATCCCCACAGGCGCAACAGCAACAAATCCTTTTAACATGTCTGGATGCTTGCCAAGAAATGGTAGGCTATAGTTGCCACTCATGGAAGGAGAAACAAGAATTGGCTTTTGCAGGTTTAATTGCACAATAAATTCCCGTAAAAACGCTTCAGGAGAACCAGATATTTCCTGAGATTGACCATAACCGGGCAAATCAATCGCTACAGCCCGATATCCGTTTTCCGCCAATAATTTTAAACTGCCAATGTCTTGCCACGTCTGGAAACTAAAACTTGCGCCATGCAAAAATAGCACTGAAGGCGCTGTCGGATTGCCCGCGTCTAGATAATGAATGGTTGCGCCTTGAATCGGGAGGGATTGAGACTGAATTGTTATATCCATTGTTATTATCTTATCTTTCCCCCTCTGCCTTCGGAAACTTAGTTAACGTTAACCGGACAGAAATAACTACTTATGATTCGCCAAAACTTTCTTGATAAAAAACCTGATCAACATCAAAGCGTCCGCCGTATTCTTTAAACGGTTCAGCCGCATATCCCATCGCCAACAAACAGCAAACGTCCACATCTGCCGGAATATTAAACGCTTCCTTAACTTGTGCAGTGGTAAATCCTTCCATGGGACAGGTATCGACGCCAAAACTTTTTGCCACAATCATTAAATGCGCCACGGCTAACATTGTATGGCGATTTGTCCAGGCTTCTATGGAGTCAAAACAGGGTTTATTTTCAAATAACTGAGGAACCGCCGATCGCAACGTATTAGCATAGGCGTCATTGATCGCATCGGCTTCTTGTCCCAATTGAATCACGGATTCAATATACTCCTTTTGGTTGATGCGGCGATCGCCACAACAAATTAATATTATCGGCGCTTCCCCCACCTGACGCTGATTAAAGGCACAGGCTTTGAGTTTTTCCCGATTCGCCGCTTCCCGCACCACTACAAATCGCCAGGGTTGTAGGTTGTAACCGGAGGGCGATCGCACGCCTAAGCGAAATATTTCTGTTAAAATATCCTCCGGAATCGTATCCGAACGAAAAGAACGCGCCGCACGACGTTGTTCAATAGCAGCTTGTACATTTAGGGTGGGTTGCAAATCACTGGTCATTCGATTTTTGGGATAACGACAAATAA
>CAKZMA010000210.1 GCA_937127375.1 uncultured Coleofasciculus sp.
TGGGAGAAATGGCAGGGTCACATAATCAGGAAGAAGAGGAACATGGACATGGTGCTGTCAAAGGTGCAAAACTTTCCTTTATGATTGATGCCGTTGGCGGCGAGTTTAACGAGAACTTTGCCAACTATAACGAGTTTTTCTCGGAAGAACTGACGGGGGCGATTTCTCGTTTCGGGCGTTTCAATCCGATTTATTATCAGGGACTCGAAGGCACGGGTGCTAGTTTGACCTATAACTTCAATTCAGCGCTTAATTTATCCTTGGGTTATCTGGCTGCCAATGCTAATGATCCGAGTCAGAAAAACGGATTGTTTAATGGTAGCTATGCTGCCATCGCCCAACTGGGGATTGAACCGAGTGAACGTTTGCGTTTAGGTCTAACTTATGTGCGTTCCTATTATCCTGGGGGACAGGTGGTGGTTTCTGGGGAAACGGGGAGTGAATTGGCAAATGTGCCGTTTGGGGAAGATACTGCAACGTCAGCGGATCAGTTTGGGCTTTCTGCCAGTTTGCGTCTCAGTCCCGCTTTTACGCTGTCGGGTTGGGGCGGTTTGACCCTGGCTCATGCTCAAGATAATGGTTTCAACAACGGTGTCTTGGTGGATGAGGGCGATGATGCCACTATTTTTAACTGGGCGGTTACGCTGGCATTGCCTGATTTTGGTTCAGAGGGGAGTTTGCTGGGGTTTGTTGTCGGACAACCGCCGAAGGTGACGGATAATGATGGCGGTTTTGAGGATGATGATACGTCTTGGCATCTGGAAGCTCAGTATCGTTATCAACTCACGGATAATATCGCGATTAATCCGGGGGTGTTCGTGATTCTCAACCCAGAACACGATGATAACAATGACACGATTTGGGTGGGGACGCTTCGCACTATCTTTGAATTCTAGAGACGTAGCATGGGAGACGTAGCATGCTACGTCTCTACATTAAGAATTGTTTTTGATAGTCTGTTCTTTTCAAAATAGCTATCCTCTAATCTCGGGAAAAACTTGATAAACATTGAGTGACTGTTTGCGTCCTCTAAGTTGCACCAGCCCAATGAATTGAATCAGAAAATAGTCTTTAATATAGTGGTAAGTTTCTTCATTGATTAAAATCCGACAAATCCCGCCATCAATTGATTTGTCATAACTCTCCAATCGAGCCGCAATATTGACACTATCACCAATGGTTGTATAATTTAGCCGTTGCTGAGACCCTAAACTCCCAGCTACAACTGTCCCTGTAGCAATTCCAACTCTCATCGCCGCCGTGGGAAGCCCTTGGATTTTCCATTGTTGGTTGAGTTGTTCAAGTTTTGCAGCCATGTTCAATGCACAACGAACCGCTGCGATCGCATCTTGGGCAATTGCTTCGGGTGTGGTGCTGGGAATGGGAACGCCAAACACCGCCATAACTGCATCGCCAATAAATTTATCTAGGACGCCATCATGGTCGAGTACACTCTGAGACATGGCTTTCATGTAGTCGTTAAGCCAAACCATCAGGAGTTCTGGGTTCGTCTGTTCGGTAATTCCGGTAAAGCCTTTAATATCAGTAAACAGAACCGTTGCGGTTAGTTGTTGTCCGGTAATCTGTCCTTCTTTGAGGAGTTGATGGCGATCGCGCCAAACCGCTTGGGCTAGTTTAGGAGTCACATGTTGTCCTAAGAGATTCATCACCGCTTGTCTGTCTTCCCGTTCAATGCAGGCGAGATAAGCCGTAATCGCAATTTCTGACCCGATTAGGGCGAGTAATGGGGGAATTAAGGGAATCCACCATCCTTGCAAAAAAGCTAGGTATGAACCGACAACCAAAATCGTACCCAACAAGAGAATACTAGCCCCTAAATAGCGCATTCGCAGGAATGTCCAGCTAGACATAGCACCCACAGCCGCCCAAAAGACGATCCACAACCCTTCGACGGGTTCAGACAAAACTTTGATCGGGGAACGCCCATCTAATGCTGCACTCAAGAGTTGACTGGTAATCTGGGCATGGATGTCTACACCGTACTCTGCCGTGAGATAACTATTACTGTAAGGGGTGAAGAAAATATCCTTGAGACTGGCGGCTTTGACCCCAATTAAAACAATGCGATCGCGCATTAAATTGGCGGGTATTTTATTCTCTAGAACCTCTGTCAGTGATACAGTGGGAAATGGGTTGCAGCGTTGGGAGTGCTGTTGGCATTGAGGACGACGATAGTTTAATAGAATCTGATATCCCCCGGTATCGGCGTTAATGTAACCGCCATCATTGGGTTGCATGGGAACAAATACAGCTTTCCCTAAACCCACTTTGCCCAGCGCTGGGTCAATGGGTTGCAAAGTAATCCCTTTATTTTCTAAATGCATCAACGCTAATCGAACGGGCAGACTGTATATTTCTTGACTTGATGCACCCGTTTGATTATTGTCTTGTCTAATCGATAGCAAAGCCCGACGCACCCGACCATCGTCATCTAATAAAACATCAATCGCACCCACCTGATTGCGTTCTTTTAATCGGGGTGGTGCATCAACACTTGTACCATATTCATCCCCTAGAACTTTCTGGACACCCATTAAATTGGGTGTCGAAGTAAACACCTCAACCAAGTCTTGATGACCCGGTTCCACGGGTAAATCTCGATAAATATCTAAACCAATCGCGCTAGGTTTTTGGGCTTTGATATTACGGAGTAATTGGGCTAATGTGGCATCTGATAACGTCCATTGCTTTAAGGTTTGAATATCTGGCTCATCAATCGCAACAATAACAATACGCTGATCCAGGGTTTCCGTAGGACGCCAGCGCAAAAATTGGTCATAGGCTGTCCATTCCCATAACTGTAACAATCCCATTGAACGCAATGCCAGGACTAATCCAGTGATGGTTGGGACAGTCATTAATACTCCACGCCATTGCCAAATAAGCTGTCTCAGATTTTTAAACATTTTTGAGTTATTGGTGCTTTATTCGGCGTATATATTCCCAATAACCGACTCATCAATTCTCTAAGGTACAGCAATCAATTAAAGGTTTGGGTGCGATGTCATTCAGTCCCACGGTTGTTGACTGTAATAATTCGTTCCAAGTCAACATGAGTTCTGGGTTGTTCGGTTGAGAACGTCGCAACTCAGCCAGGATTTTCATCATGTCGTACCAAATCCCCAATTCCCCATAGAGGGCAACCTGTTCTAGTGGTGTCGCTGTTTCTAATTGTTGAACTTGTTCTGGCTGTAGTTCAATGAATTGAATCTGTTCTTGTGCAAAAACATCTTCCGTTCGGGATTGGCGATCGCAAATGATTGCGACTTTCCAGGTATAGGTTTTGTTGGGTTCTAGAGGCGGGGCTTCGGGGGGAAGTTGGAAGCTGATAATTCCTGCGGTTTGTTTCAGAGGAAATGTGGTTTGATAACTATACTCTTCATCTTGATCCACCAGTGTAAATTCCGCTGCCTCAGCCTGGGTTGGTGGTAGGTAGATTAAGAATGTCGGATACTCAACAGATGTTAATCGGGGGCGATTTGGGCTAATACTGGGTGTGAGTAATGTCAGTCTGGAACGATTAGACGCACTGGATTGGGAATCCAGGGTTGAGCAATTGCCACGGGTAGCCCCCCCAGCGCTGGAACGCCCATCAGGTGCGCCAGGTGTTTCGGGTGGCGGGGTAAAGGATAGGGTGGGTTCGGGTGTCACGGGGGACGGTTCAGTCAAAACAAGAGTCTGTAGCTGAGGAACCAAAGCCAGTCCCAAACTAAACGCGATCGCTAGATTTATCAGATTCAGAGATTGAGGGGTACTTTTTCTAGTCATGGTGTCTAGAGTCCTTCTGATCAAAAAGATAAAAGGCAGTTGTTCAGGAAATAACACCCTAAAGCATTATCTTTTTCCCATTGCCTCTGTATCAAACTATAGTAATTAAATGCATTGAGTGTCACTCAGCTAGCCTTACTTTTGCTATAACAGTCCAATTTATTGTGAACACACAAAAAACATTACAACCAATTGCCGACTAAGATAAACGGTGCCCAATAGTAGGGATGGTTATAGCCTTGTTGCAATAAACTTAATTGGGCATGGCGCAAGGCAGTCGCTTTATTGAGAGTTCCCTGGTTCAGTTCTTTGTAGAACTCTACCATGAGTTGAGCGGTGGAATCATCTTGTACTGACCAGAGTGTCGCCAGCGTGCTGCGTGCCCCTGAGCGAGTGGCAATTCCAGCTAAACCTAGAGCCGCTCGCTGATCACCTATAGCGGTTTGGCAGGCACTCAGAACCAGTAATTCAATCGGATCGTCGGGTTCAGCTTGAGTGGAACGTAGGAGAGTCTCGAAGTCTTTGGCTTTAATTTTTTTATCCCACGCCAGAATAAATGTTTCTTCTGGATCAGAACTAAACTGACCATGAGTGGCTAAATGAACCACTGAAAATGGCTGGGTTTGGAGGTTATCGGTCAGGTTGACACTGGTAAAGTCCTGATTTAAAAGTTGTAAGGCGGGAACCTGATTCGTAATTTGCGACAATTCCCACTCGACGGCAGGTAGGGGCGAAAACCCGGGAATGGACTGACTCACGCCTGCGGTTAAGACTTGCAGCCGCTCTGGGATTAGAGGTTGCGGTGAGAGCAGATGTAAACTTGGGGCGATGGCTAGGCTATAGGTTTCTACCAGATAATGCTCACCATCGTATAAAGCAGCCATGGGTAGATTCCGCAAGGAACCATCTAGAACAAAGACTAACGTGGTGATGTTGCTTTGGGTTAATGCCGTCTCCGCCGGACGGATCAGCCAGTCGTAGAGGTTTTGCGCCAAGGTCAACCGCTCTTTTTTTAAAGAGGTGGGTCTCAGGGATTGGCGCATTTGGTGAATGATGTCTTCAACTTGGACAGAGGAAGCCTGAGTCGCATAGTGGCGTAGGGGTTGCCCCGGTAAGGATAAGATAACTTCTAGTCGGTCAGGTAAGATAATCGGGTAGAAAACGGCGGCGGTGGGATCAATGTAATCAATTTGTTGGGATTGGCTGGTTAAACAGGCTTCTTGGAAGAAGTTATCCAGTTCTGCTAGTTGTAGGGATTCAATCACCTCACGGGCTTGTTGGAGATGGGCTTGGCTGACCTCTTCTTCACCGGGGAGGGGTTGCAGGAGTAAGCCGACGAACTCCCGATAGACGGGTTCGACACTTTCCCGGAAGGAAAATTGAACGGTGTCGTTAATGGCGACTAAATCAGTACGGAGTGCTTGCAAGGTGTTCACGGCTTGGTCATAAGCGGCGATCGCACTTTGGGGATTGCCTTGGGCTTTGAGTAATCGCCCCAGTTGCCATTGCCAGCGATAGGCAAGTTCTGGCGCCTTGATGGATTGAGCTAAGGTTAAAGCCTGTTCGGTCAGGGTTTGGGCGTTAGCGAGTTGCTG